>NZ_JBQKGL010000013.1:0-86825 GCF_052118825.1 Bilifractor sp. LCP21S3_A7
GAACGCGACAACGGACGGGGTCGTACGGCTTCCTTCCGCGTTCGCGATAACGGTGGGTTTTCCACCTTCCATAACGGCTACACAGCTGTTTGTTGTACCAAGGTCAATACCTATGATTTTTCCCATTCTATTTTCCTCCTGATCGGATCTGCTTTTCTGTAATGTCAGTTGGCTACCTTCACCATACTGTGACGGACCACAACATCCTTGTACTTATATCCCTTCTGAAGTTCCTGTGTGATGATGTTTTCACCGACATCCGGGTTGTCTTCATGCATTACCGCGTTATGAAGATTCGGATCAAACTCAGCGCCCTCCGCTTCGATGGTCTCGACGCCCATATCTGTCAGGATCTTCGTCATCTGCTTGTAAATCTTGTTCATACCCTGAACAAACGAATCCGACTCATCCGCTCCGGCAAGTCCTCTCTCAAAATTATCGACAACCGGAAGGATCTTCTCGATAACATCTCTCGCGCCCATATCGAACATCTCGGATTTTTCTCTCTCCGTACGCTTGCGGAAATTGTCGAACTCAGCCATCTGACGCTGCAGTCTGTCGGTGAGTTCTTCAATCTTCTCATCCTTTTTGTCTTTTTTTATTTTTTTCCCGGAACCGGATCCTTTCGCATTATTACCATTTTCCACAGAGCCGGCGCTTTTTGCCTCATCCTGCTTCTCTTTGGAATCAGATTCCCCGGCTTCATTCTGCTTTGCCTTCTCTTGGGTCTGATCCGCGTCTTTTCCGTTACGAACTCCGTCTTCCTTTTCTGTCTTCTCTTCCTTCATCGTATCTGTTTCTGCTGTATGTTTCTCTGTATTTTTTTCTTTTTCTTCGTTCATATGATTATCCTTCTTCATGGCTCTTTTTTCCTCTGCTTCCGGGTCTGCCCCGTCGGCGCCCCGCCTGCTGTTATTCACGTCTGCCATGTCTGTCCCGCCTTTCTGTTTTATTGCTTCTAATCTAATGTGAATCTCCGCATGGATTGAGCACTTCTTCGTGCACTCCCGGATCCCGGTCTGCTAGGACTCTGTGCTGTCATCGATAATACCATGATCGGACGAGGTCTCGAGCTTGGCGTCCCCGTTTCCGAAGAGAGCATTCATCTGTGATTTCAGCTGTTTCAGATTTTCTACTACTTTCTTATAATCCATTCTCCGAGGGCCTACAATAGCTACCGTTCCCTTCATCCCGTTTCCAAGATTGTAGTTTGCGGTGACAACGGAGCAGTCCTTCATGCCCTGAATCGGGGATTCGTTCCCGATATAGGCAGTGATCCCGTTCGAGGCTTCCTCGCCCGGGGCCGTCTCGCGGATCATCTCGGCCAGCTCCTTCTTGTCTCCGAACGCGGTCATCAGCTCCTTGGCTTTTCTTGAATCCGCAAGTTCCGGATAATCGAAAATGTTTGTTGCGCCGCTGAGATAGATCGGCATGTCCTCATCTCCCGGCTGTATGGTCTCCGCCACCGCATCGATCACGCTGCTGATAACCTCACTGTGTATACCCGCCTGCTGCTTCATCCGGGTGATCATATCCAGATTGATCTCGCCGATTGTCTTTCCGTTCAGCTCGTTGTTCAGAAGCAGATTCAGTTTCAGAATATCGTCTTCATCAATAGATTCCTTGAGGTCAATCATCTGGTTTTTCACCAGATTTCCCTGTGCCACAACTACCGCAAGAAGCTGTTTCTCATTGATCCGTGACAGCTGAATAAATTTCAATGAATTCTGATGATACGACGGTCCGGCAATCATTGTCGCATAATTGGTGTTCTGTGCCAGCACATCCACGACCTGCTTCAGTATTTTTTCCATACGGTCCGTTTTCTGGATCATCAGCGTCTGTGCTTCGGCATCCTGATTTGTTTTCTGTATCAGCTCATTTACATAAAGCCGATATCCCTTATCGGAGGGAATCCGTCCGGACGAAGTATGCGGCTGAATAATATACCCCATTTCCTCCAGATCCGACATCTCATTTCGGATGGTCGCGGAGCTCAGATTCAGGTCTGTGTATTTGGAAATTGTCCGTGATCCGACAGGCTCTCCCGTCTCCAGGTATGTCTGGATAATAGCCTTCAGAATCGTCTTTTTTCGTTCATCCAAATCTTCTCCCACTCCTTGGCTCCTTTCTTCCTTACTGAGGATTAATCTCCGACAGGATCGTTCCCTCTGCCGGTTTGTCAGCACTCTGAATTGCAGAGTGCTAACGCCTATGTTTCATAAGATAGCACTGCATTATTTTTTTGTCAACTACTTTTGCTGTCACGTGCCGAAGAACGCGGCGAAGAAGGCTTTTATATCTTCTGAACACCGTCAGACTTATTATGCCTTTTATGGGTATGCATTTCAAAAGTTCTCCTCTCCAAGGGGAGAACTTTCCCATTCAACGAGATAAAACACGCTGCGCGAGTTTTATCTTGCTATCGCGACGCTCGCCGCACACGAATACTTCGCATTCGGCTGCGGCTCACTGATCGCGTAAAAAAGCAGGCCGTCACAGTCCCTTGTCTGCTCCAGCCTGCTGCCTGTCGGCATATAATACCGCGCAAGAGCGCAGCTTTATCCCTTGTAATGCTTCTGGTTATAATGCTTCTGCTTGTAATGCTTCTCTTTGTAATGTTTCTGTCAAATCATTTACAATGCTTCTATTAAAATAAATGTCAGGGACTTGTCACTGCTTAGTATGACATGTGTTCCTCGCCATATTCCACGTGTCATACGTCCTTCGCCGCACTGACCACGAATCTGTTCCTGTCAGTCGTTCAGATACCCGGCTTCATTGTAGATCAATGCCATGAACTCCAGATCATCGTCCGAATTGTTCTCCATGCTGTGATACTGTCCGACCTCAATCACGCAGACGTCTCCGGCTGACACATGATAAATCCTGTGGTCATTATCAATAAAGTCACCGTGGCCCTTCAGAATATAGTAAGGCTCCGTGTCATGTACATGCTGATGCCAGCCTACGCTTGCGCCTGGCGGAAGTGTAACCTTGGCATACATCCTTCCATGCCCCATAAGTTCCTCCCTGGACACGATATGGGAAACCTTTGCTCTTCCTCTTCCTCCTGCAAGGCCATCTACATAAGTAACGTTCTCTTTACGGACCATTTTCTGTCCCCTCCTGTCTGGTTTTTCAAGCCGATGCACTTGTCCTTACCCTGAATATTGAACCCTGACCTGAATGTGCTGACATTCTGTTTTTTCTCAGACACGGATTGTGAGTATCCTGCCCGAGGAGTTATATTTTTCAAACTCTACTCCAGCTGCCTGAAACATCATTTTCGATGCAATGACGGAAGGTGTTTTGTCATACTTGTCATCATCATAGATGACCTTCCGGATTCCCGCCTGGATAATTGCCTTCGCACATTCATTACACGGGAAAAGCGAGACATACAGCTTTGCACCTTCGAGACTTCCGCCCCGGTAATTCAGGATCGCGTTCAGCTCGCTGTGCGTCACATAGACATACTTTGTCTTCAGCGGATCCTCGTTGCTTCTGGCCCACGGAAAGGCATCATCGGAGCAGCCTCTCGGAAATCCATTATAACCGATGGAAAGAATCTTGTTGTCCTGGCTCACAATACAGCATCCCACCTGGGAATTCGGATCCTTGGAACGCATGCCTGCCAGCTTGGCAACTGCCATAAAATACTCATCCCAGGAAATATAGTCTTTTCGCTTATCTGACATCGTTCCTCCAGCATTCTGTGTATAAACCCTTCGAAAACGCAGACAGATCGCCTGTAGGATCGCAAGTGTACGAAGCATGGGCAATCCGCAGCTTATACAATGTGTGCCCCTGTTCACAACATGTCTGCGGTTTACTTTGTTCCGAAAATCCTGTCTCCCGCATCGCCGAGTCCGGGCACAATGTATCCTTGTTCATTCAGATGATCGTCCAGCGCGCCTACCACGATCGATACATCCGGATGTTCCTTCTTCAGGCGCTCCAGACCCTGCGGCGCCGCAATGATACAGAGAAAATGAATTTTCTGGCATCCATGCTTTTTCAGCTGGCGAATCGCGTCACAGGCAGAGCCTCCGGTCGCCAGCATCGGATCTACCACAAAAACCTCACGTTCTTCAATGTCGGAAGGGAGCTTGCAGTAATACTCCACCGGCTGAAGGGATTCCGGATCTCTGTACATGCCGATGTGTCCGACCTTTGCGGCGGGGATCAGCGTCTGGATACCGGAAACCATTCCCAGACCCGCACGAAGAATCGGTACTATGGCCAGCTTCTTGCCGGCCAGTCTCTGAACGGTTGTTTTTGTGATCGGTGTCTGGATCTCGACGTCCTCAAGCGGAATACTGCGTGTTGATTCATAGCACTCCAGCATGGCAATCTCTGAGATAATCTCACGGAATTCCTTGGTTCCCGTGCTTTCCTCGCGGATGATTCCGATTTTATGCTTGATCAGCGGATGATCCATAATAATTACTTTTCCCATTTTTCTTCCTTTCCACTCATATAAATGCAAGACACAGGTTCCTTACAGACGATCTGGCTGCGTCCGGACGCAGGTGCCGCATTCTCCGGCGAATTACCGCTTCCTTCCGGCATCCAGGTCCTTTGCATTACTGTTTCCACGAGTTGTGCCTCTGCAACATGCAGCGGGCTTTCTTCCGGCAATCCGATTTTCGCCTCGTTACTGTTCCTCTTCAATCTTACGGATCCTTCGGATATGTCTCTCCCCCTCCGAGAACGGTGTGCTGAGAAACGCATCTACAATTCCGCACGCAACTCCGGGTCCCGTGACTCTTCCGCCCATCGCAAGTACATTGGCATCGTTATGCTCCCGCGTTGCCCTCGCCATATACTCGTTCGTGCAGAGTGCGCAGCGGATTCCCTTCATCTTATTTGCAGTGATCGAGATGCCGATTCCGGTACCGCAGATCAGGATTCCCTTCTCGCAGCTTCCATCCTGAACAGCGTGTCCGACCTTGTGGGCATAATCCGGGTAATCGACAGATTCTTCGCTGAAACATCCAAAATCCCTGTATGCGATTCCCTTTGCATCAAGATGAGTTTTGACCTCCTGCATCAGCCGGTAACCGCCATGGTCACATCCAAGTGCTATCATTTTGTCCTCCTTCTCTGCAGCACACATGTGCTGATCTGTATCTGCCTCTTTCTGAAAACCCGGTCAGGCACCTCTCACGCCTGAATCACTTCATGGCCGGCCGCCTTGATCAGACGGTTCATGATTGCCTGACCCATTCTCGGTGTCTCAAAGGATTCTGTATAGATATAGTCAACCCCGTCAGCATCGAAGTCCCGCAGAATCTCATATAGATGGTGCGCAATAGTCCTGTCGTCTGCCCTGCTTCCAATACAACGGATATCTCCTTCTGTGTACCTGTCCCGGCTCTCCTCTGTGCAGATGATACCAACACGAAAGCCCTCCGAAAGTCTCTTTTCGGTCAGCTCCCGGATTTTTGAAAAAACAGCCTCCGGCTGTCCCTCTACGATCGCAAGATCTGCCTTCGGCGCATAATGCTTGTACCGCATGCCCGGTGCCTTCGGCCGCACATGAATATTCTCGGACATGATACCAGGATCAACTGTGACCTCTCCGATTACGTTCTCCAGCATCTCCTGATTCAGAAACCCCGGACGCAAAATGACTGGATGTCCCTCACTGAAATCCACAATTGTAGACTCCAGCCCGATATTCACCTGGCCTCCGTCAATGATCATATCGATCCTGCTGCCGAGATCCTCCTCAACATGACTGGCGAGTGTCGGGCTCGGTCTTCCGGACGTATTCGCGCTCGGCGCGGCAACATATCCTCCTCCCTGGCGGATCATCTCCCTTGCAATGGCATTGTCCGGAAAACGAACCGCCACCGTATCCAACCCTCCCGTTGTCTCATAGGGAACCAGATCAGTCTTCTGAAAAATCATGGTCAGCGGTCCCGGCCAGTATCTCTCTGCAAGTCTCCTTGCTTTCTCCGGGAACTCACGAACCAGCGGAAATAGATGCTCCAGATCAGCGATGTGTACAATCAGCGGATTGTCCGAGGGTCTTCCCTTCGCAGCATAGATTTTTCGGGAAGCCTCAGGATCCAGGGCATTTCCTCCAAGTCCGTAGACCGTCTCCGTCGGAAACGCGACAAGGCCTCCTGATCTCAGAATTCTTCCCGCCTCACGAAGGGCATCCATATCCAGGTTATCTTCCGTCATCCTGACAATTTTTGCTTTTCCAGTCTGCATGGATCGGTTCACTTCCATTCTTTAATAATCATCTTCGCGAAGCGGCAGGTCACAGTTCTCCCCTATCTCCGAGCTTTCGTTCACAATATCCTGTATCGTCTTGTAGGAATTCATGAACTGCTTCTGCACGCGGTTGAAGATCTCGACGACATTTGCAAGCTCTTCCTGGACAGCTTCATACTTCTGTTTCCCCTCGCGGTTGATCTCATCAACCTCCTTCTGCACGCCCGCCAGAGTTTTCTGTGCCTCTACCTGCGCTTCGTCACGAATTTTCCTTGCTTCCGTCTCCGCCTCTGAGATTCTTCTCTGCTTCTCAGCCTCAGTCTCACGGTCAATCTGCTTTGCGCGGATCTTTGCCTCATAGATCAGGCTTCCGATTGTCTCATAATTATCGACATACGACTGATACTTCTCGCGGATCGTTTTCTCCATCTTGAGGATCTCCTGATCCCGCGCCTCCAGCGTCTCCTGAAGCTCCGCAATCTTCGCGTCCTTTTCGCTGATCTCGTTATCCTTCGCTGCAAGGGCTTTCTTCGCATCCGCGAGATCCCGAATTATTTTGCTCTTTTCCTGATAGGCATTATCCTTTAATCGCTGAATCTCAGCCAGCACATCGTCCTTGTCGTACCCTCCAAATGCGGTAGTCTTGAACAATTCTTCATTTTCGGCCATAGCGGTTACCCCCTTTGATAGTATACTCCCGTAATCGAAACGAGATAAAACGCGCTTCGCGGGTTTTATCTCGTCTTCGCAATGCCCGCCATAAGGCGATGAGCGCCCGGCTCACCGTAAGCGTAAGTAAAGTATAGCACAGCATCCCCGGATTTTAAATCTCGGATTCCATTCCGGCTTTTCTCCCTGCCCGTCCGCGATCTCTGCTCACTCGCTGTCTTTCAGATAACTGCTGATGATTTTCCAAACATCAGATCGCTCGTAGCCGAGCCTCCATTCCGCAACACCGGCAAGACCCGCCTTTCGGATCAGTTTCATCTTCTCTTCGATGGATTTTTCATCCTCCAGCCAGATGCTGTAGGTCTCATCACCCACGGTGACACTCCCCGTGTACTGACCGCTTTCCGAATCCCATCTTGTCTGAATTCCGAGAGACTTCATCCACTCGTCCGCCTCGTCCATACCAAGAGCCTCACTCGAAGGCGCTTCCCCGGACACCGTCGTCCAGCCCCTCGTGTAAAACGGGATCGCGTTGATCACCTGGTCAGCGGAAACCTCCGCAAGAGTATCCTCAATGCCCTGCTTTACAAAGGAGAGCGAGGCAACCGACCCCGCCTCGTCGGATCCCGCCGTGTGCTCGTCGTATCCCATGATAACAAGATAATCCACAGTTTTCGCCTGTTCGGCACGATTCAGATATGCTGTATATACCGGAACATAATTATCCACGGAGACGATCAGATCTTTCGCATGAGCGGCAATGGAGAGTTCCCGAAGAAACTGCAGATACTGCGGCGTGTTCTCTGCAGTAACCGTTTCAATATCGACATTTATTCCGTCCATTCCCGTGTCTTCCGCAGCCTGAATCAGCTGAGTGATCACGAGAGAACGGCTGTCACCGTCCATCAGTATGGTGCCGATGTCGGCCTTGCTTCCGCCCACGTCCTGCAGACATCCCCATACCTCAAGTCCTGCATTATGCGCCATGTTCACATATTCCGCATTGGCGTAGGAAGTCAGCTCCCCCTTGTCATCGGAAAAGCTGAACCACGTCGGAGAAATCGTATTCAATCCCTCCGCATCCTTGGTCAGCTCGGTGAAAGAGCCCGTTCCATCATCATTCTCACTGCAATACTGCCAGGCGAGATTAATCTTCTGATCCGCGAACTTATGGTCAAATATGAAGCGGGAGTCCGTGGTATGCTTGATCGTACCCTCAGGAGCTGTCTTCAGCTCCGACTTCAGAATATATCCGATAAATCCGTCACTCGTGGACACCTGACACCATTCATCCGCATTCCCAGTCAGAACAACGACGTCGCCTTCCTTCACGCTGGTCAGAACATCGCTCTTCGGACCGCCGCGGAAGCGGATCACATCATCTTTTGTCACCGTCTCTGCCGTAAGGTTCGTCCATTTGGTTCTTGCAACGACTCTCCACGGATTCTGATACACTTCCAGATCGATATCCGAATTCTCCCCGATACAGTCCGCAGAGATATACACGGTGTCTCCGTCCTTCAGAACCGCATTGCTCCCGTCATCAGGCGTCCAGGTTTTTGTGCCGTCCGGAAGAGTGAGCAGAAGCTTTCCGCTGCCGCTTTCCCAGAAAAATCCCGGATTCAGATAGTTCTCCACGGTATCATAATCTACATACACCTGATTGTTCTTTACCAGCCCCCTGGTCTCCAGAACGGCGTCATCCACAACCAGCGCCGCCTCCTTCCCGGATGTAAGACCAAAGTAGGAATCCAGATCCATCTGATCATAGGTAAAGGAATGGCGGTTATAGATAAATGCCGCAGTTCCGATAATCAATACTACAATGATACCAAAAATAACAGCAGGGAGAACAGAACGCTTTCCCCTCCTGCTTCTCTTTCGCGAATTCGACATAATAGACCTCTTGCGCCTCAAACGGACGTCTTTTTTTACAATATATTTCCGTGCCAGGCGAAAGGACCCTGCTGCTCATTCATCCATGCCCGCCTGCTCAGGCGCTGCGGCCGAAATCCGCTCTGTCACAATCGGACTTATTTTAACATGTTAGATGAGGCATGGCAAGGAGAGCACCTTCCGTTAAAAAAAACAGGAAACTGCTCTTCGTAGGCGTCCAACGAGATAAAACACGCTGCGCGAGTTTTATCTCGCTATCGCGACGCTCGCCGCACACGAATACTTCGCATTCGGCTGCGGCTCACTGTTCGCGTAAAAAAGAGCCCCCTCCGGATGCGCGGATACGGTCGGGTATCTCTCATCGTCAGAAACGCAGCCAGTGAGGCTCTTGTGATGATCTGGCGCATTCCGGTCTTTCCAATCATCGAATTGCCATCTGCGCCATTCTGTATCATTTATCTGTCATTCTCTCTGATTCGCTTTGAATCAGATTATAATTGAGCATTTTCTCTCCAGTCACCGGATCATAATAAAAATCCGGCATGTAACATCCCCCTTCATGAACGGCACTTGCCCTCGCATTTTCAATCAGGATCGGGTTACTGGGATGATTGTCCAGATACAGCTTCCACCCCTTCTCCTCCCACTGGAAGAGCTCCGACTCCGATGAATTCATCATTACTCCTTCATGATACATTCTGATTCCCCCTCCCAAAAAACGTCGAAATATTATTGTATAAGTCCAGTCGCAATGTTCTTGGCCCACGGGGAGCTTGCTCACCAGTGAGCAAGAACATTAGCGACGACAACAGGTATGAGCATGGAGCGGTGCGAAGCAACGCGGGAATGCGAATATGCGCGGGCAGTGAGCCACATCCGCTCACACAAAGTGTGAAGCGGTGGGGCGAACGCCGCGACAGACCGACGAAGTCGGTCACCTGTTAGCGGCACGGAAGCTGCGAAGCAGCGAAGTGACGCGGGGACTTATACAGTGTGTGGCACGACTTATCGTATGGCCGGTTACTGTATAAGCTCTTCGAAAACGCAGACAGGGCTCGTCGCACGCGAAGCGCGCGTAAGAGACCGGATGCGATTTCGAAGGCAACAGGTATGAGCACGAAGTGACGCGCTAGCGGCACGGAAGTGCGAATGCCTGTGGGATTGCGAGAGTGCGAAGCACGGAGCAATCCGTAGCTTATACAGTGTGTGGCACGACTTATCGTATGGCCGTTTATTGTATAAAGCCGTCGTCAAGCGGGCAGTTTTGGGCATGCGAAGCATGCACAGAAAACTGCATGCTTGATCGACGCTAACATGTATGAGCATGGAGCGATGCGAAGCAACGCGAGAATGCGAATACATGTGGCAGCTGCGTGAGTTGCGAAGCAACGGAGCAGCTGGCTTTATACACATTGGTGCGCCCCGCCCTTGGGGCAACAACCACATTGCCCCACTGCCATCAGTACAGATCTTTCCTTCCCACGCATGAAATCACCGGGAACGGTACTCTCAGAGATTCCGGAATCAGCGGAATCTGCCGGGATTCCGCGTTCCGGCTCCAGCAATCCATCACTGGAAGGAAACTTTAAGTGATAAACTGCTAAAAAAATGGGATTCTTCCGTGATAAAACCTATATTGAATGAAAAATGGGATTCTTCCGGATAAGAACAGACCTCTGCCGGGAGGCAGTATTGGAAGAACAGAAAATATGGAAGAATAAGAAATATAGAAGAAAGACATTTCAGATTACAACCAGAAATATCCGCATAAGCTCTGACGAACTACATAACAGACCGGTACATAAGGATCACCTCTTTTCCTCACGCCGCCGATGTATTTCATGTATGAATATTATACATAATGCAGGTATATTGCACAAGCAGAAATATCCGAACCACTTTACAATTTTTCAGAGTGTGGTATATACTGTGGCTGAAAGGAAGTGATGAGATGAAAATCGAAAAAATTAGCGATAATAAAATACGCTGCATTTTGACGAGCGAAGATCTTTCCAGCCGAAATATCCGGCTGAGCGAGCTCGCATACGGTTCCGACAAATCGCGCAAACTCTTTCAGGACATGATGAGAGAGGCACACTATGAAGTCGGTTTCGATTCCGGGAACTCTCCTCTGATGATCGAAGCGATCCCCACCTCTTCCGAAAGTCTGACTCTGATAATTACAAAGGTGGAAGACCCGGAGGAACTGGATACCAGATTTTCAAAATTTACCCAGCCGACTGCCTCCCTGGGTGACGGCCTTTTCTCTGATTCGACAGGGGGCGATGCGGCCACCCTTGCGGAACTCTTTGACCGGCTGTTCGAGGCGAGAAGGAAGGACACCGGTGACACCGGAAAATCCGCTGCAGCCAAAGATGCGGCAGGGAACAAAACAGACGCCTCTCCTGTCACAGAAACCGCGGACTCCAGACGCGCAAAGCTGAATGATATGCTTCCCAAGAAGCTCATACAGGTATTCCAGTTCCGGAGCCTGGACGACGTCATTTCAGCGTCCAAAGCGGTTCACAATTTCTACAGAGGATCAAATTCGCTCTACAAGACCGAGGCGGAGCAGAACAATTACGAGCTGATCCTGCATCAGTCCGGGATGTCTCCGGTGGATTTTTACCGGACCTGCAACATTCTGAGTGAATACGGCACATGCAGCACAGTAGATGAAGCCGGCGAAGCTTTTCTGCGGGAGCACGGCACTTCCCTGATTTCGTCAAATGCGCTGTACAGGCTTTCACAGCTTTGACAATGAGATAAAGGGACGGCAAAAGAGCTTCTGATCTGAGTTCAGATCAGAAGCTCTTTTGCTGTCTACATATCTTCACATTTTCAGAGGCGGCCGTCCCGCCCGTGTAAATAAATCCGTTTCACTTGTCCTGTGTGAGATAGCTGCGGATGTTCTGAATTGCTTCCTGCTCATCTGCGCCGTCAGCGGTTACAATCACATTCTCACCGTTATCCAGTCCCAATGTCATCATTCCCATGATGCTTTTCGCATTTACCTTTTTTGTACCGCTCTCAAGATAAATGCTGCTCTCATACTGACTTGCCACCTGAACCAGCATAGCGATCGGCCTGGTCTCAAGTCCGTTGGAAATCTGAATTGTAACATTATCTTTAATCATCCTGAAAATTGCCTCCTTGTTTCTCCCTCAGGTCCTCAGCAATGATACTGATCTTCCTTAATCTGTGGTTGACCCCTGACTTACCCACCGGAGAGCTGAGATGCTTTCCAAGCTCAGATAAAGTCGCTGTCGGATATTGTAACCTAATGTTAGCCATTTCGTCAAGTGCTTCCGGTAAATTGGACAGACCGATCCGATCCTCGATCAGCCGTATATCCGCTATCTGCTTTGCTGCTGCCGTGGCTGTCTTGTGAATATTTGCTGTCTCACAATTGACCTGACGGTTCACATTTCCCCGCACTCCGCGCACAATCCGGATATTCTCAAACTCAAGCAGAGAAGCGCTCGCGCCCATCATGCCCAGCAGATCAGAAATCTGCTGACTGTCCTTCACATAGACAACCCTGTATTTTTTTCGCTGAACAACCCTTGCGTCAACCTCCAGCATCTCCAGGATATCCCGCACTCCCTCGGCCTGCTCCTCCGTGGCACATACGATTTCCAGGTGATATGACGTGTTCGGATCGCTGATCGAGCCACCGGCCAAAAAAGCGCCCCGGATAAATGCCCGCTTGCAGCAGGTCCTCTGAAGAATGACCTGCCGGCTGATCGGCACACTGTCAGAGATACGTCCCCTCTCATCGAGAAAACGCACCGCCTGCAGAATACGAACGGCGGTCTCCCTGTCTTCCACGATAATCTGGTACAGATCCGTCTTTTTTCTCCTCTTATCTTCCACTCTGACAAGCTCCGGACGGATGCGGAAGATTTTCTTCAGCAGCGACAGATATTTATCCGCGACATCCATGTGCTCCGTGCGGAAAACGATCTGATAATCATCTTCTTCCGTCATCCTGACCGTCGCGCAGAAAATCAGAATCGCAGCAAGCTCGGCAATCTGACAGTGTCTGGCCGGACCAGCCTGGCCGATAAGTTCTTTTTTTACCTCTCCGGAAAAAGACATGATTTCATGATTTCCTTCTCGCAGCATCCTTGTCGATGTCGCGGTGTTCTATCCGAAGTCCGTACTCACCGGAGTGGCCCAGGCGGTGATACAGTTCCTCGGCAAGGGTAACCGAGCGATGCTTGCCGCCGGTGCATCCCACGGCGATTACAAGCTGCGTCTTCCCCTCCTCGATGTAATTCGGGATCAGAAACTGCACCATATCCACCAGCTTTGCGATGAACTGTCTGGACACATCGTATTTCATGACGAAATCATGAACCTCGCGATCCTTTCCGGTCAGATGCTTCAACTCCGGAACATAGTATGGATTCGGCAAAAACCTTACATCAAAGACGAGATCTGAATCGGCCGGGATGCCGTACTTGAATCCAAAGGACAGGATCGTAACCATGAGACTCTTGAAATCTTCATCCTCAACAAAAATCTTCTCCAGTTCCGATCTCAGCTCTCTGGTGAGAAGCTGACTCGTGTCCAGAATATAATCTGCCGCCTTTTTCAGTTCTTCCAGCTGCTGCCTTTCCCTGGCGATCCCGGTCTCGACCCTGCCTCCCTTCGCGAGAGGATGGCTTCGCCTCGTCTCCTTATAGCGCTTGATCAATGTACTGTCATCTGCATCCAGGAACAGAATCTTGTAGCGAATTCCCTTCTCCCGGAGCCCGCGCAGCACATCGCGAACCTCCGTCAGGCTTCCGCTTCGGATATCGACTCCCATCGCTACCTTATGAATCCTGCCCTCTTCTCCGTCAACGGTAAGCTCGATCATTTTTCCGATCAGAAAGACGGGAAGATTATCAACACAGAAATATCCCATATCCTCGAGCATTTTCAGAGCGGTGGACTTCCCCGCTCCTGACATGCCGGTTACAAAAACAAGTTCCAGTTCATCCATCTGCCTGCATCCTTTCTGATCTGCCATTGTCCAGATCTGATACACTAACCCAGGACTCATTATCCATGAAAGTACGGTTTTCCCTCTGACCAAAAGCTCATTTTCCACAAAAAACGGAATTTTGCTCTTAACCGAAACGAGCCTGAGAAAAAATCACCCTGTTCTCAGCCCCGGAATCCCAGGAAACGAACCTCCGGCTCCAGATGCACCTGAAATTTATCCCAGACGCGCTTCTGAACCTGACCAATCAGTTCTCTCACATCCTCTGCCGTCGCATGATCACGATTGATCACAAAACCGCAGTGCTTTTCCGAGACCTGTGCGCCTCCTACCCGGAAACCGCACAGTCCCGCGTCCATGATCAGTTTTCCGGCAAAATATCCCTCCGGCCTTTTGAAGGTGCTGCCGGCACTCGGATACTCCAGTGGCTGTTTCATTACGCGCGCGTCCCGAAGCTCGTTCATCCTTTCAGTAATTCTTCCTCTGTCGCCCTCCGCAAGCAAGACCTCCGCCTCCAGAACGATCCATCTCCGGTCCATGATCCTGCTGTGACGGTAACCGAGATCCAGATCCCCGACCGTGACAACGCGAACCTCCAGATTCTCATCAAGAACGGTCACAGAATGCAGAACATTCTTCATCTCTCCCCCGTAGGCCCCCGCATTCATCGTGCAGGCTCCCCCGAGCGTTCCCGGTATGCCGGATGCGAATTCCAGCCCCGCAAGCGAGTGATCTCTCGCCTCTGCCGCCAGTCTGGACAAAAGGATTCCCGCTTCCGCGTGGATTATGCTTCCCTCTGTGTGAACGTGCTGCAGATTCTGATCAATCCGGATGATCACGCCCCGGTATCCCTCATCACTGACCAGAAGATTGCTTCCGTTGCCGATGATAAACCATGGAATCTCCTGACCCCGGCAGAATCTGACGGTTTCTGCCACCGCCTCGCCTGACGTCGGACAGACCATCAAATCCGCCGGGCCGCCGATCCGGAAGGTCGTATGCCGTGACATCGGTTCCTCGCGGAATGCGTTATCTGCGCCGACAATCCTCTGGATTTCAACTATCGCTTCATTATTCATGTGTGTGCGTATTCTCCCTTCAGCCTCCCCAGCCTGACTGATTGAGTCCGTTGGCTGCTCCTGCTGTTCCCACATCTGCTCCTGTATCTGTTCCGGCGGTATCACCATCTGCACCTGTACCCGTTCCGGCTGTTCCGCCGCCTGCTCCGGTACCAGTTCCGTCTGTTCCCTCATCATCCGGTATACCGTCGCCGTCCGCGTCGGCGTATCCGTTGTTCTGCGTCCCTGCCGTGTCTGCCACGCCGGCGGTGCCCGCAGTATTCTCTGCTGTACCTGCCGTATTCGCAGCCGCTCCGCCCTCTCCAGTGCCGGACCCAGATGTTGTATAGGTTCCGCCAAGCTCGGTAATGGCATACTCCGCGTATTCCGCCCTTCGCGTGTCCGGATTCGCGTCGATGATCGCCTGATATTCAGCGATTGCCTTGTCCGTATCCCCGTTTTTCGCGTAGGCCTGTGCAAGGAGATTCATTACCTCGTAGTTATCGGCAGCATCCGAGGAATCGGTCAGCGCCAGTGCCTTCTCAAGATACGAAACCGCATCTTTCCAGTTTTCCTGATAAAAAGCAGTCTGCCCCTGCGTCACATAGGAGCTGTATGCCTGGCTCTGAAGATCAGACTTAATTGAGTCATAGATCTCACTCGCCTCTGTTGAAAGCAGGGAATTGTCCACCTTTGCGAAAGCGTCTCCGGCAGACTCGTAATCCCCGTTCTGATAATCCACATACGCCTGAAGCAGATTGTCATAGGACTGCTCCGTCGACTGAAGATCGGCGACCTGATCCTTCGCTGAACTCACCGAGCTGGTTGAATCATCAACCTGCTGCTGAAGATCATTGATTTTGCTCTGCTGTGCGGCAATCGTCGTTGTATATTCCGTGATCCTGGAGTTCGTCGACTCGCTGAGGCTTTTCCGGACAGCCGGACCGACCACAAAAACCGCTCCCGCGATGCCAATCAGAACACCAAACAGTACATTTACCAGTGTCAGATACGCCGGCCTTTCACGAAATGCAGCCTGCCTGACTGCGGCGTTCTGCTGCAGATCCTCGTCCGGATTCTCATTCTTCTTTCTGCCTCTTCTTCTGTCGCGGGTCCGAATGTCCATTGTCGTCGTTGTGCCCGTCGCCTCATCAATCTCCCTGAGGTAACGAAGCGCGGACGGATTGACCCTGTCGATGCGAAGCACCCGCTTCAGCATCCTTCGCGCGTGAGAATACTTTCCATCCTTGATCTCAATCAGTGCCAGAAGGAGATAAGCGCTGACGAGCTTCGGATTGCGGCTCACAATTTTTCGAAGCTCAACCGCCGCGATATCATCGTTTCCCTCACGACAGGATCTCAGCGCCTCATTGTACTGACGAATTGTCTGATTCAGCTGTTCCAGGTGCTTCGGATCCGACCGCAGATTCTGAATAAAGTAAGCAGCATCATTTCCTGCAGGTCGGAGATTGGCGCTGATGACCCATTCACTCAGGGCGGAAACCGCCTCCCCTGTCTCATAATATACCAGTCCGAGAAGATTTCTGGCCTGGATATTATTCTTATTAAACTGCAGGCTGATACGAAGCTTATCAACCGCGCCGGAAAGGTCACGGATCTGGGCCATATCAAGTCCCTGGTTGTAATAGCTTCTCGACAGCTGCTCCGCTATATCTTGGCCGAAAACCATTCATGACTCCTTTTCTGTCTTCGAAGAATTCTTCTGGTTAAGTTCCAGTTCTCTGAGAAGATCGACAATGTCTGTCAGATCCTGATTTTTTATCGCATTCTCAACATTCTCCACATCAAGACTCGGCTTAAACTTTTTCAGTTCCTCGTCATAATCCAGCATACAGAACCTGCTCCTTTCGTGTGTGAACTCCGGCGTTTTCTCCTGTTTTGCTTCGTCCTATTTAGATAAACCCTCAGTTTCGCTTCGCAGCGTTCAGATAAGCCTTCAGCTCTCCCGCCAGATACAGCGAACCGACGCAGAACAGCATGCCATTCTCCTTCAGCGCAAGGGCCAGATCAAAAGCCCGCTCTGGTGAAGGCTCCGAGAAGACCGCCACCGCTCCATCATTCCGAAACAGCTCTGCAAGTTCATCCTCGGAAACTTCACGGCTGCCGGAGATCCGGGTCGTAATGACGCGGTCGGGGTGAATTCCCTCCACCAGCTCCCGGATCATGTCCCGATATCTCTTGTCCCGTACACAGGAAAACAGCAGTGTGATCTCCTGATCCTTATGGAAATGTTCCACTGTTCTGACAAATTCGGCAATTCCGTCCGCATTGTGTGCGCCGTCAATGATGACATCCGGAAGCACCGTCTCCATCCGGCAGGGCCATTTCATCCGGTAAAGGCCTGTCGCCAGTTTTTCCTCCGGTATCCCATGTACCTTCTCCAGAAGTTTCATCGTGAAAAATGCGAGAGATGCATTCATCATCTGATACTCCGCGATCTGCGGAATTCTGAGGCGAACAGCAGCAGTGTCATCCGGCGTGAAATCAAAAGTGACTCCTTCCTTCGTTGTACGCACCGCATGGTACATGGCAGGTGTCAGCTCATAGCAGGGCGCTCCGAGTTCCTCTGCGCGCTTCCGGATCACTTCGGAAGCTTCCCCATCATGTCCGTCAAAGATTACCGGAACACCCTCCTTGATAATCCCCGCCTTCTCAAAAGCAATCTCCGGGATTGTATCCCCGAGATACTCCGTGTGGTCCAGGCTGATCGATGTAATGATGGATGCGAGGGGATGCCGGATCACATTTGTCGCGTCCAGCCTGCCTCCCATCCCGACCTCCAGGATCGTATAATCCACCTGCTTCTCCCGGAAAATCAGAAGGCCCATCAGGAATAAGGTCTCAAAGTAGGTCGGATGAGTATCCCCCTCCGCCATGGTCAGCTTCACCGCTGCCATCACTTTGTCAAAAGCCTCTGTAAACAGATCATCACTCACCGTTTCTCCGTTGATCTGGTATCTCTCATTGATCCGGATCAGATGCGGAGACGTAAAAAGTCCGACCTTGTACCCGCCCTCCATCAGCATTGAATTCAGGTAGGCGCACACGCTGCCCTTTCCGTTTGTCCCGGCAACATGAATGATCTTCATTCCCTCTTCCGGATGGCCGAGCCTGTCCAGAATGCGGCGCGTGTGATCAAGAGACGTCTTGGTGGTAAATTTCGGAATGCTTTCAATATAATCTACTGTTTCATCGTATGTCAATTTTTGGTTGCCTCTCCCTTTTCAAGGTATAATGCGAGCGGTTTTTCATCCGTTTCCGACAGGATCTCATTCGAAGTATCACTCTTCTGGACAACACTGATCTCATCCGTGCCTTTCAGCTCTAGTCCCTGCGCAAGAAGCAGGCCGTTGCTGACACAGACCGTATCCTTCACTATGTCACCATTCACCGCAAGTCTGCTGGCCGCTGTGAAGTTCTGTCCATAAACGTAATAAAGCGGTTCCTCATTGGTTCCGGACTTCACGATCCGCTCCACGCGAATCGGCTCGGTACCCATCTTCATATCGGTCGGTGCGAACGGGCTCGTTCCGTTATAGACGTACCTCTCTCCATACAGCATATCGTACTGCATAACCTCCAGGTTACTCTGGTAGAACCGGTCTCCACGCTCCGACTCATGGTATCTGACCAGAGTCCCGTCGTACAGCCCGAGTCTCTTCAGGACCTCGGCTCCGATCTGGTAGGCTGCCAGATTCTTGTTTTTCTTCTTCAGGCCCATGTTATCCCAGATGATATAGGGTGTTCGGTAAAGATTCCATCCCTTCACATCACTTTCCTTCAGTCCCATCGTCGGCAGATGATCTCCGTACATCACCAGAACAACCGGCTCATCAAAATTCTGAAATGTATCCGTAAGCTCATGGACGAACTGATCCATCTCATGAATCTGCTCACAATAATATTCCCACGAATAATCGTTCTGCTCTTTCTTCTCCGCTCCGGTCACAGTGATTTCCGGATCACTGATCACGGGCTCTGTCGGATAATCCCCGTGTCCCTGCACGGATACGGTGTATACATAGTCCGCTCCTTCCGTCGACTTCAGCGCCTTCATGATTTCCGCCGTCAGAATATGGTCCTTGACCCATCCGGTTTCCGTCACGTCGGTGATATCCGGCATGTATTCTTCGGAGGTGAAGGTGTCAAAGCCGAGATTCGGATAAACCGTGTTTCTCCCGTAAAAGGTCGCCTCATTATTATGAATGGCATGCGTACTGTATCCGACTCTCTTGAGATCGAAGGGAATGCTCTCTACGGTTTCCTTTTTCAAGACCGTCTTGTAGGGATACTCACCGGCCCCAAAATAAGACAGGCTCATGCCGGTGATCGCCTCAAATTCTGTGTTTACAGTTCCGGCACCAACGACCGGCACCTTCAGCATACCGGAAGAGTATTTCTTTTGCAGCTTATGGAAATATGGGATCGGGTCCTCAGAAATCTTCAGACCTGTCACAGTCTCCGGATCAAAAAAGGACTCCAGCTGAAGAAAAACGAGATTGGTGTCCGCTGCTCCCTCCGTATCGGAATCGGGAAGCTTTTCATCCTCATCCTTCTCGATATAGCTGATCAGCTTCTCGGAATATCCGTTCGGCCGGTTCATTCCGGTATCAAAAACAGTGACCGAGAAGCAGTAAGGGAATCCATAGTTCTGATACGACATGGCAAGGTTTCCGAAATAACTGGAAAGGATTCTTGTGTGGATACCCATCTCGGTAGCACCCGCAAAAAGGGCAATACTTGCGCCGACGATGACAACATCCACAAACCAGTTGCGTTTTCCCTGGTATTTCGGTGCCTTAAAGAAATAGCGGATCAGGAAGAAAATCCCTGCCGCCAGTCCGGCCATCATCAGGCCGAACAGAACCGGCGGAATATACTCCGTTACGACCTTCTTCGCGTCTGCGAGGAGCTTCAGATCCTGTCCCGTAAAAGGCGTGACGCGGTTTGACAGAATAATTCCGTTCGCCAGACTCAGTACAAACCAGAAGCCAGACACAAATACCCGCACCCAGACGCGCCTGCGGAACAGAAATGCCACCGACATCGTCGTAAAGATCAGAAACGCGTTGTACAGAAAGACAAGCGGACTGTCTGTCATGTATTTCCACGCGCCAATAAACGAACGCCTGGAGATCAGCTCCATGATAAAATACAGGATACAGCACCACAATGCCTGGAATGGCACCGAGAAACGGTTCATCAGACGGACCCAGTATTCCAGGTCCGCCCTCTTCTTCCTTCCGTTCAAACATTCTGTGTCATTCCCGTCGCAGTTATCCTTCTGTCCGAACACGATTCTCTTCATCTTTCTTTTTCTCCAGCTCCGTCTGCTCTCAGTTCTTCTCCAGCTGAGCCAGACGCTCTTCCACCTGAGCCATCATCTGTCTGTAATTTTCAAGCTTATCCCGCTCCTCCTGCACCTTCTTCTCCGGAGCCTTCTGAAGGAATTTTTCGTTTCCAAGCATTCCGTTCGAGCGGGCAATTTCCTTCGTCAGACGTTCTCTTTCCTTAGTCAGACGCTCTCTCTCCTTGTCGATATCGATCAGATCCGCAAACGGGATGTAAATCACCGCACCCGGTATGATTGCCGAAAAGGCATCGTCATCGATATTCTCCTTCGTCTTCTGAAGAGAAACGCTCTCCGCATGAGCAAGTGTTCCGAAGAACGACTCTGCCTCTCTGAACTTCTTCAGCACATCCTCCTCACCGGAAACGATGAAGACATTTGCCTTCTTGCTCGGCGGCACGTTATGAGAGCTGCGCACGTCACGAATTCTGCGAACCGCCTCCTTCATCAGCTCGACAGCTGACTCTTCCTCTTCAAAATGGCGTTCTTCCCTATAGACCGGCCACGGAGAGATCATCACCGATTCCTCATCCGGATTCAATGTACAGTAGATTTCTTCCGTGATGAACGGCATGAACGGATGCAGAAGCTTCAGCGCCTCAGAAAGAACGGTCTTCAGCGTCCAGAGAACCGGAAGCTTCTCGTCTTCGTTCTCACTGTAGAGCACCGGCTTGGACATCTCGATGTACCAGTCGCAGAACTCCTCCCAGATAAAATCATAGACCTTCTGAACCGCAATTCCAAGCTCATACTTGTCCATGTTCTCCGTGACATCCTTCGCGAGGGTATTCGCCTTCGAGAGAATCCACCGGGAAGCGTAATCCAGCCTTGCAGGATCCATTTCCTTCGGAACCTCCGTATCGCCGAGATTCATCATGATAAATCTCGAAGCATTCCATACCTTGTTTGCGAAGTTCCGGCTCGCCTCAACCTTTTCCCAGTAGAAACGCATGTCATTTCCCGGAGCGTTTCCGGTCATGAGCGTCAGACGCAGCGCGTCCGCGCCGTACTTGTCAATCACCTCGATCGGATCAATGCCGTTTCCAAGGGACTTGCTCATTTTTCTTCCCTGCGAATCACGTACAAGACCGTGAATCAGCACATGGTGGAAGGGAACCTTCCCGGTCTGCTCAATTGCGGAAAATACCATCCGGATAACCCAGAAGAAGATGATGTCATACCCGGTCACCAGCACATCTGTCGGATAGAAATACTCCAGCTCCGGCGTCTTGTCCGGCCAGCCAAGCGTAGAGAACGGCCAGAGCGCGGACGAGAACCAGGTATCCAGCGTATCCTCCTCCTGACGGAAATGCGTTCCTCCGCACTTCGGGCATTTTGCAGGCGCTCCGCCGCGCTGTACAACCATTTCTCCGCAGTCCTCGCAGTAGTAGGCCGGAATTCTGTGTCCCCACCACAGCTGCCGGGAGATACACCAGTCCTTGATGTTCTCCAGCCAGTGTGTATAGGTCTTGCCATAGCTCTCCGGAACGAACTGCAGATCGCCGCTGTTCAGCGCAGCCAGCGCAGCCTGTCCCATCTCCTGCATCCGGACAAACCACTGAGGCTTGACCATCGGCTCGACGGTTGTATGGCACCTGTCATGCGTACCTACAGAATGCGTGTGCGGAACGACCTTGACCAGAAGTCCCAGGTCCTCCAGATCCTTTACAATAGCCTTTCTCGCCACATAACGGTCCATACCCGCATATTTTCCGCACTTCTCATTCATGGTTGCATCATCATTCAGAATGTTGATTTCCTCGAGATTGTGACGTTTACCTACCTCGAAGTCATTCGGATCATGAGCGGGAGTGATCTTTACACAGCCGGTTCCGAATTCCTTATCCACGTATTCATCCGCAATCACCGGAATCTCGCGGTCGGTCAGCGGCAGCTTCAGCATCTTGCCGACCAGATCCTTATATCTCTCATCATCCGGATTTACGGCAACCGCGGTATCGCCCAGAAGCGTCTCCGGACGTGTCGTCGCGATCTCGACAAATCTTCCCTCTTCACCCACGATCGGATAATTGATGTGCCAGAAGAATCCGTCCTGATCCACATGCTCTACTTCCGCGTCCGACAGAGAGGTCTGACATTTCGGACACCAGTTAATGATACGGCTTCCCTTATAGATCCATCCCTTCTCATAGAGACGGCAGAAAACCTCCTCAACCGCCTTCGAGCAGCCCTCATCCATCGTAAAGCGTTCTCTCTCCCAGTCAGCGGAGGATCCGAGCTTACGCAGCTGTTTCATGATCCTGCTTCCATAGTTGTCCTTCCACTGCCAGCAGTATTTCAGGAATTCCTCGCGGCCGATCTCGCGTTTGTCAATACCCTTATCCTTCAGCATATTTGTGACCTTTACCTCGGTCGCAATGGCCGCGTGGTCGGTACCCGGCTGCCAGAGTGCCTCATATCCCTGCATTCTCTTGTAACGGATCAAAATATCCTGCATCGTATTGTCCAGAGCATGTCCCATATGCAGCTGACCGGTTACATTTGGCGGCGGCATAACGATGGTGAACGGTTTTTTGTCCGGGTTCACCTTCGCGTGAAAATATCCCTTGTCCATCCAGTTCTGGTAAATACGGTCCTCAATGCCCTTCGGATCGTAGGTTTTGGCAAGTTCCTTACTCATGAAAAAATCCTCCTCTGCCCTTTGGAAAAGCGAAAAATAAAAGCCCCCTGCACACATCGTGCAAAGGGCGATCATATCGCGGTACCACCTTGCTTCACATATGTATCCGCGAAAGCAGAATCATATATGCCTCATTCTATCCGTTAACGGGGATCAGGCGGGAATCCCTTGCGACATGCAGGAATACTTCTCCGACGCACTCAGGATTCCGACTCAGAAGCTACCTTCCGCACAGGTAAACCCGGACCTCTCTCAGCAGCTGAAGTCCTCTCTGTCGGCGCCGTTATGCGTACTCCTCTTCGTCACAGTCATTTTCATATTTAACGTTAATCATAATAAGGAAGTTTTCTTTTGTCAAGCGGATCCTGACCACCTGTGAAAAGGTATCCTGGCCGCCTGTGAAGAGAATCCTGACCGCCTGTGAAGACACAAAAAAAGCGCCCATCTGCAGGCGCACTGTCATCTTCTCTCTATATTCTCAATTTTTTCTTTTACAGGAGGCAAAGGCTCCGGAATGAAGCTGCGACCGGTATCTCTGATCTCATCTCTATCTTATCTGTCACAAGAGGGGCGGGAACTCCAGAACAGCTTCTGTTCTGCGGAAAATCGTCAGCCATCTGTTGCGGAGGAAATGGTACGATAAAACATTGGCGTGCTCTGAAGAATCTCACCCTGCCGTAAAACCATGCATAAATCCTGCTCAAGGTCTCTGGCGGAGTGATTACTCGTTCAGACATTCCATATCTTCATAAAATGAAAGCTTTACTCGGAAACTTTAACCTATAACCTCTCAGGCAGGTTTCCTGACTCACGGATCAACGTTTCATGCGCCTTCTCATATGTGCGGACATACAATGGCATTCGCATCTCGCTCCCCGTATACAGTGACCGGATCGTCCAGGCCTTTCACCTGGTTCCCTCTCAGACCCCTTCTGAGGTCTCACCTGAAAAGCTGATATAGAATTTATACACGTCAATTATCATATGACAGATCATGCCGCTTGTCAAGGGCCTGCCAAAACGTTTCGCATTTGCCCGTCTGCATCTGCTTGGCTAAAATATTCCGCTTTTGCTAGCCTGGCTAAAACGTTTCGCATTTGCTATAAGCCTTCTTAAACAGCCCTCGCTTTTTGCTTTCTGAAAGAATTACGGATAAACGCCGTACCATCAGCATCACATTCAATGTCTCTGTGACATGTCCGAATAAACCTCACAAAAGCGTCCCATGAAAGAAGGCTCCTCGTGACCCGCCTTCAGGTGTGAGATATCTCCGATCCTCAACGCGCGGAAGATCGCCGTACAGGATTCTCTTTCCTCCGTCACGAGCTCCGTCACAGATGAAGGCTGCATGCAAAGGAAGTGCCAGGGAATGAATGGCGAACAGTTCCACAGATGTGACAGCAGTACGCAGCTGACCCCGAAGTGGCAGAATAGCGCCACGGTCTTTCTCGATTCTTTACTCACATGGTAGCAGCCGTTTTCTCTCCGGTATCCGTATCCTTCAAGCAGACGATCCAGCTCCCCGGTCACCCAGTCGTAGACCTCCGTCATATTGCTGTTCTGAGCCACAAGAGTCTCCCTCCATTTTTCGGGATCCAGATAAGCCGGATCCTGCATCAGTGACGAAGGAAGCATGTCCCACGGAATTCCACGCGCAAGAGTCCCGTCTTCCAGTTTCCGCGCGTCCGGATATGCTTTCCTGAGTACATCCGAATGGTTGATATCCATCCTGCACTCAAATTCATGCAGCCATTCCATTGTTTTTCCATTTTCCCCAAGCTTTTCCAGAGTATATGAGGCAGTTTTCTGTGCCCTGCCCATGGGGGACATATAAATATCATCAATCTCTTCTCCGGCAAGAAGATCGGCCAGAAGTTCCGCCTCCCGGTCTCCCTTTTCCGTCAGCGTATCATGTACATAATCCGGGTCACCATGTCTGATCAGTAATAATCTCATATGAACTTCCTATCTTCCTTCTCTTAAGGATAACGATTAAGCACGTCAATTTCGAGTCAGCACCTCAATCTCTAGAACGTATTCTTCTCTCGATATCAGAAGTCCCAGGCTCTTCGGCTCCCGGGCTCCTCATAATGATTTTCCAAGTGAACGATGCTCATTTTGAAGGAAAAACAGCATCCTGTCAAGACCGGAAAGGCCGGATAAATGCACTGGCAAAACCACTCACGCATCCGAAAACAGCGGGACTGCATGCACAGCCCCGCCGCTCTACCTCTCAAGTTGTTTTTGCAGTATTCATTTTCTGCCTTAGATCTCTCTGGAAATTCTGATAATTCATCTCCGCCATAGATCTCTCCGGAAATCCTGACTACTTCTCCGGATACAGTCGGGGGACCCTGACACTTTCTTACAGGTTCATCAGAATTGATATTCCGCAAGCGTCGTCAATTCATCATTCTTCGCGCGCACAAGTATAGTAAAGTGTTCTCCGGATGGATTCACAAAACGCCATGCTTCTTCTCCGTAATGCACACCTGATTCCGCTGCATTCGGTCCATTCATACTCATTCCATCCTCAGGCTGTACTATCGTTCCGTCATCCAGAACAAGATTTACTGCGTAACCGCATCGAATATCAATGTCATTACACATCTCCGGAACAGTGATATCCACCCAAAGACTCGCCGGTGTTCTTACAACAGAATTGAGAACCACATCCCCCTTGGTTACGTTCTCCGCCAGCACCTGATTTCCGCCGGTACTGCAGATACCGGAAAATGACACCTTCCAGTTTCCTTCAATCCTCTTTGTCTGGCTGCTCATACCGTCGCTATTTACACCGTTACTGTCTGCATATCCTGCTTCCAGGGCCGGAAGAGCAATTTGTACATTCAGCTTTTCCCCTTCTGAAAAAGAGCATCCATTCCAGACTTCATAGTATCTCAGATTCATTTCGCTCATGGTCACAAAATTACCATTCGAATCCTTCTGAAAATATAGGTGATCACCGAGAAGCTCAAGATCCCTGCCGTTGATGTAAAGAGACGGCAGACATCCTTCTTCTACTATAGGGCGAACATAATTATACGCTTCAAGGACTCCTTCCGGATCCTTCAAAGTCAACGTGACCACCAGTATTTTACCGTCACAGTAGTAATCATCCGCTTTAATCGATATTCCTTCTGTATCAGTTTCTTGCTTATTGCTGTAATTCTGTCCGAAGACAGAAACACTGGATGCAGACGCAATCTGTTTGGACATTGACGAACTTCCGGAATAGCTGCTGGCAGATTTCACTTCTTCCGCGTTCTCTGCAATGGTTTCTATTTTTTTCGGGTTGTAACCCTTATTCCCACTGGTGGCTTCTACGATTCGCGCAAAGGATCTGCTGAACAGATTATCCGCGCCGACGGCATAACTTGTTCCTGCAATAACAAACAGACCTAAGCAAAAACAGGCTGCCATGCCCGCAAAACGCCGCATCCATATTCCCGTGCGTTTTTTTCTTCCTCTGCGCCCTGACAAACGGATTTTACGATAAACATCCTCTTTTTTTTCAATCACCTCTGCCGGTATCTCTACGTCCCTTTTCATAATAGAACGGATCAGTCGATCTTCTTCCCCGTCATTCGATGTTCTATTATCACCCCATCTTTTTTTCATCAGACAACCTCCTTCTGATCCGCTCTCTACCTCTTACAAGCCGCGTCTTCACGGTATTCTCGTTCAGTCTGAGTACTTCCGCAATTTCACGAATCGTCAGTTCATCCGCATAATAAAGTGTAAGAATCATCCCATATTTCTCATCGACTCCCTGTATCAGTTCCCTAAACGAATCCCCTTCATTTTCCTCCCAGTTCTGCATTTCTGTTTTCTCGGGAATTTCTCCACTTCTGTCGTAGTGGGCCTGATCCCGGATAATCGCGTAACAATGATTCAGGAGGATTCGAATCATCCAGGTACGAAAAACCGCCGGATTCTTCAGCGTGTATATTTTTTCGAAGCACGTCAGAATGGTCTCCGCGACCGCATCCGATGCATCCTCATTATTCCGCAGAACCGACCAGGCTGTCTTATACATGATCTGCGTATTCTGATCCATCAGTTCAAGAAACGCATCTGTATCTCCATTTATTGCTCTTCTAACCAGTTGTTCCAAATGAAAGCTCCTTTAGAATATATGTCTTCCCGAAATCATATCGCCGTTTCCAAGGGCCTCTTTTCCGGCGTTGAACGTTCCTCTTTCCTTTCGGTCTTCCTGAATGTCCATTCATATATTAGATGAAAAGAGAGCAGAAATAGTTTCAAAAAAGCCGCTTATTAACGCATCAACAAATTTCTCATAGTTTAAACGAGCTGGAATTTATAATCGTCCACCTTGCTCTTCGTCCTGTGTTTTCCTTATTCACTCCTGCAATTGCATGGGAAGAAATAGCAGGTCATGTATAATAATTTCATAAGATAAAAACCAAACGCACATCCGCCCCGTCTAATAAGTGTAAGTACTTACGAGATATACTCTTTACGATCACAAACAAGAGGTAAACAAGAGATGACCAAAATTCGGAAAGCAATGCAGCAGGATAAGGCTGCCTTTTCTGAGCTCATCCAGGAAAATGCCGCAGATATGTATCGTATTGCCCGCGCGATCCTGGAGAATGACGAGGATACAGCAGACGCAATACAGGATGCTATTCTGAGCAGCTGGCTTCACATCCATCAGCTTCGGGATGAAAAATACTTCCGAACCTGGCTGATCCGCATTCTGATTCACAAATGCTACGATATCAGAAAAAAGGCACACAGCACCTCTGCCCTGCAGGAATATCAGGAGTTCACTTATATGGAAAATGGATATGAAAAAGTTGAGTGGAAGATTTTTCTGGAAAGTATGCCCGAGATATATCGCACACCGCTCCTCTTATATTATATGGAGGGCTTTAAGGTCCGGGAAATTGCACAGATTCTGGACTTGAATGAAAATACGGTAAAGACCAGGATCTCTGCCGGAAGAAAAAAACTGAAAACTTCACTCAAAGAAGAAGGAGGTACTTTACATGTGGAAGGAAGATGCATTTAACCGAATACTTGCCGACGACAAGATTCCCTCTGCAGTGGACCAGAAAATAATGGATACACTGAAAACCCTGCCGGAACCCTCTAATACTTCCGAAACAGACAATGAGAGTTTTTCTGCGACAATCAGTACGAAAAGGATTCTGCATCCCGCGAGATCGGTTGCTGCCGCCTGTCTGGCATTCGGACTCACCTTCTCCGGTATCTGCATCACGCATCCGGTCATGGCCTCCGGCATCCCCATGGTCGGGAATGTTTTTGCAGACATCGGAAAATCTCTCGGGTTCGGGGGAGATTTTTCTTCCTATACAGACCCGGCTGCTGACGCTGCCTCTCCAGACCAGGTCATTGCCGCTTCCTCGTTGTCGCAGAAATCCGACGCCATCGATCCTTCTGTTGATACCCTGAGTGTGACGGCTGACGGAACCAATATTACGATTCAGGATACCTACTGCGGAGGAAATACTCTGTATATCAGTCTGATAATCCATTCACAGAAAGACCTTCCCGTATCTCAGACTCTGATGCAGGACGGAAAGCCGGATCTGAATTTGAATACCTCACTTGCAAAATTCAGTTTTGATTCCCCCTCGAACGGAGGAAGCACCATCGGCAACATAGACGGAAAATTTCTCGACAGCCATACGTACGAGGGCGTGATCCGTCTCACAAACACATACACGGATTTCCCGAAGCATTTTAACGTGACCCTCAACATTAACGATATCATCGGAATGAAAAAGGACGGTGCCTTCCCTGACATCCCGGAAGACCTTCAGCAAGCCTACCGGAAAAATCTCTCAGATGCCGGTTTGTCCGAAGATCTGTACCAGACCTACAGTACCGAACAGCAGCGTCAGATGGATCAATGGTATGCTGATATGATGAACGAATACTCCCGCCGCTACCCGGAAACTGACGACATCGCCAGTCCTTACCTTTACTGGAAAATTACCGGTCCATGGAATTTCTGTCTGGATATCACCCGCAATAACAGCGATGTTCTCCATAAAACCATCTCGGTGAAGAATCTGCCTTCCGTGGACACGATCTCCTTAATAAAAACACCTTTTGAACTGTCTCTGACTCCGAAGGCCACTGCATACAGCCTCGCAGCCACCCCGGACGGCAGTATGGAGTATAAAGGCGAATCCTATTTCTACGTACTGACCGATGCCACAGGCGATTGGATGATGCCGCCCCTCTTTGCAACAGAATCAACGACATTTGCCGTAAAGGACTGGGATACCTCCTCTGTGACAATTTATGCCATGCCGTATATCCGGTACATGGATCAAATCAAAGGCGCGCATGTCCGTGAAGACGGTACCTATATTCATAAGGACTGGAGACCGTATCTTGAATCCTATGCTCTTTGGACAGAAACCGTAAATTTCTGATGAATCAGAAGAATCCTTGTCCCATACACTCGATAAATAATCCGTTCTGCCGGGTTTCATCCGCTAAAAAAAGGACCTCCACTCACAATGATTGGAAGTCCTTTTCATGATTTTATCATTTATCCGGCTCTATGGACGGATTTCTCGCTAAATTTTACATCTTTTGTCATGTCCGAACAACAGTGCCGTGCATAGACATGCATTTCCTTGCTTCGCCTGCTTTTCAGCCGCGTTTGCTCTGAACCTCATCCCAGTATCTTGCGACCTCGGCGGAGTACTCCTTACCCTCCTGCGGGGCGCCGCATACCTCGTTGTAGTATGCCCAGATATCGCCGAACGGAAGCATCTTGTCCGCCTCCTGGTCGATCATCAGCTGTGTGAAGTTGCCCGCGTTCTGAAGTTCCTTCAGATGCTCATTCGGCAGGCACAGCGCATTCAGCAGGCACTTCTGCCAGGTACGGAAGCCGACTGCCCATGCGGATACACGGTTGATCGAAGCATCAAAATAGTCGAGTGCCATATGCACACGATCCAGCGCGTCATTGCGTACGATCTCCTTCGCCATCTCCTTCGGCTCATCATCAAAGAGAACGACGTGATCCGAATCCCAGCGAACCGGGCGGGTGATATGCAGAGCAATCTCCGGGAAGAAGGTGAGAAGCGCCGGAATCTTATCGGATACAACCTCCGTCGGATGATAATGGCCGTTATCCATCAGCGGAATCAGCTTGTCCTTATTGAATGCGGCATAGGTCAGCGCAAACTCAGAGGATCCGGAAGTGAATGACTCAACGCCGATTCCGAACACCTTGGACTCCAGGCACGGCTTTACCTTGTTGAAATCGTACGGCTCAGAAAGGATCTGGTCAACGGAATCCTTGTACCGCATTCTCGGGCCCATCCGGTCTGCGGGAACATCCTTCAGTCCGTCTCCGGTCCAGATATTCATCACACACACCTCACCGGTCTGCTCCGCGAAATAGTTTGCGATCCGAATGCATGCTTTTCCGTGCTCAATCCAGAACTTGCGGACATCCTCATCCGCGCTGGACAGGTTCATTCCGTCCGCGCCGGCACACGGATGAGAGAAGAAGGTCGGATTGAAGTCAATTCCCATATGATGCTTCTTTGCGAAGTCCACCCATTTCTGGAAATGCTTCGGCTCGATCTTGTCGCGGTCCACCTTCTGACCCTTTTCAAAAATTGCGTAGCTGGCGTGAAGATTCAGCTTTACCTTACCGGGAACAAGCTTGATCACCTCTTCAATATCAGCCATCAGCTCCTCCGGTGTTCTGGCGATTCCCGGATAGTTGCCGGTCGTCTGGATTCCTCCGGTCAGCTGACCGTCTGAATCGAAGCCGTGGACATCATCTCCCTGCCAGCAATGCAGGGAAACCGGAATATCCTTCAGCTTCTCAATGGCAGCGTCTGTGTCAATTCCAAGCGCCGCATACTGTTCCTTCGCAATCTCGTAGCGTTCCTTTACGGTTGTCATCTCTGTTCCTCCCATTCATTCGTCATTACAAATATTCTATTTTCACGGATTGATTCTTGCCGTGAGTCTTCGATCATCGTGAATCATTAATTACCATGTGTCATTTATTATCACCGGTCATTTCCCGGTGATGTGCTATGCGGCCGGCGGCTGTGGCGCAATTCAGAACCGGTACTGCGGCATACCGCTGAAATTCAGCCGGAAATCAGCTCTCCATCAGAGCTGTAAACCTTGATGCCGAAGGACTCGTGGATGTTCTCGCGGGCCTCTTCTACAGAATGGAAGACTCCGGTCGCGAGCATCTGTGCCGTGATATTGCCGATAGCGGTTCCTTCATTCGGACCTGCGTGCACCTCTTTGCCGGTTGCCTTTGCGGTCAGACGGTTCAGATAATCAACATTACAGCCTCCTCCGACAATATGAATTCTCGAGTAGCTTCGGCCGTTCGCTTCCTCCAGCTCCCTCTCCGTCTTCGCGTAGCACTCCGCGAGAGATGTATAGATCAGCGTCGCGAGCTGTCCGAAATTCTCCGGTACCTTCTGTCCGCTCTCCTCACAGGCTTTCCTGATCTCGCCGATCATGCTGTCCGGGGAAAGGAATCTCTCGTCATTCGCGTCCACCCGCGACGGAAAGTCCTTCTCCGCCTCCGCCATCTCTACAATCTGCGGGAAACTGTATTTGTCATTCACCTCATGCCGAGCCGAATTGATCATCCACAGACCCATGATGTTCTTCAGATAACGGAATCTGTGATCATAGCCGCCCTCGTTTGTAAAGTTCAGTGCACAGCTCTTTGCCGAGGTATCGGCGGTTTTGCGCTCCACGCCCATAAGCGACCAGGTTCCGGAGCTGATGTACACAAAATCATCGTCATTTGCCGGCACTGAGAGAACCGCAGAACCCGTGTCATGCGTGCAGGGCACAACGACCTCGAAGTCGTAACCGATCTCCTCCGCAAGCTCCGGACGGATATGTCCCAGCTTTGTGCCAGGCATTACAAGCTTCTGGAAGATCCTGCGCGGATATCCGAGCCTGTCAATCAGCTCCCAGTCGTACTCACAGGAAGCCGCATTGATCAGCTGACCTGTGGTAGCCTCCGTGTACTCATTCACCTTCTGTCCGGTTAGAAGGAAATGAAAATAGTCGGGAACATACAGAAGCGTCTCCGCCTTTTCCAGGTACTCCGGATGCTTCGTCTTCACCGCCATGAGCTGATAAATTGTATTGAAAATCGCCTTCTGAATACCGGTGCGGGCATACAGATCCTCAAGCGAGATGATCTTATATACCTCGTCATCCATGCCGTCTGTCCGGTGGTCGCGGTATCCGACCGTGTTGCCCACAACGTTGTCATCCTTGTCCAAAAGGACAAAATCAACGCCCCAGGTATCCACACCCACGTAGCTTGGCATCTTTCCGATCTCTTTACACTTCTTCAGTGCAATCTTGACTTCACGGAAAATCCGGTCAAATTCCCAGCAGAGTTCCCCGTCCTTCTTTACCATGCCATTCTCAAAACGGTGAACCTCCTGCAGCTGAAACTTTCCGTCCTCGATCCATCCGAGCATCATGCGTCCGCTGGATGCTCCGAAGTCCAATGCCCCATAATACGTCATAAAAAACCCTCCTTACACGCGCGTGATAAAATTACCCGATGTTTATCTTATTTATCTCGAGATTTTCCTTACATCCGACACCCTGTGTCTTGCTGTTCCCCATTATAGCAAAAGCGAAACGTTTTGAGTAGAACCAGGTTTGACAAAAAAAAGGTCCTCTTTTGCAACATAATCACAACAAATCGGTACAAAACCCTCGCAATCATACATCTGGTTCCTGTGAAGTCCACAGGCATATTGCAGAAAAAGCCCTTCCGAAAACAATGCCGCGTAACGAGATAAAACACGCTGCGCGAGTTTTATCTCGCTATCGCGACGCTCGCCGCACACGAATACTTCGCATTCGGCTGCGGCTCACTGTTCGCGTAAAAAAACCTGTGAAAAGTCCCGGGTATCCCGAAATCTTTCACAGGTTCTTTCAGCTATTCTTCTTTTGTGCGGTGGGAACATACTCCCGTTTACCACTTCGACTCCAGTGCCGGATTCCCTGCTCCGGCTTCAATATGCCGGGACCGGTCAGGTCCGGATCATTTCATTCAATACTCTCCTGCTCCTCAGCGGACGGTCGAGAATCCGGTCTGTCTGACGGTTCAGAGCACTTTCCAGTTCCTTCAACACCTCCGGCTTCACCTCAAAGGTATACAGCTTTGTCAGAGGAGCGCTCATGACATAGCGGACCACATACAGCGCGGACGGACTCATCAGAGCAGGATCCGGCGCATACTCACCATTTATCGTCATGATCCGGATCTCAAAGATCCGTCTCACCAGCCGGTTGTCCAGGTGCGGATTCAGGATCGCCTTCATGGTCAGATACAGAAGATTCAGCATGTCAGTACCGTCGATGCCCTCCCGGCCGTAGTAATCCGCAAAATCCAGGAAGTAATACCCGTAATAGACTCCCGGCTGTTCAAAGGCCAGCTCGGTGAAGTATTCCCGGATTGAAGCGGAGATCAGGCTGTAGGAATTTCTTCCTTCGACCAGCGTGAAGCTCCCGAAGGCAAAGGGATTGGACAATGCCATGAGCGTGCTGCCCGGCCGGCGGGCGCCTCTCGCAAAACAGCTGATTCTGCCAAGCTCTCTCGTCAGAATCACAAGTCTTTTATCGTTCTCACCGATCGGCATCGCCGACAAAACCATTCCCGACACATTGATCTGTTCATTCATATCTCTCAGCTCAGAATACCAAATTTCTTCACACCTAACGAAAGGCAAGGGCTTCAAGCGGCGTCCCGGTCTATTCCTTTAGTTCCTTCTTGTCGTAGCCGTAATTTTTGACGAGAATATCACTTTCTCTCCAGTCCTTCCGTACCTTGACCCAGAGCTTCAGATTAACCTTGCCGCCGAGCATCGTCTCGATTTCTTTCCGTGCCTCGGTTCCGATCTTTTTCAGCATGGCGCCGTTTTTTCCAATAATGATACCCTTGTGGGATTCTCTCTCACAGATGATCGTTGCCTCAATATCTGTAATCGAACCATCCGGACGCTCCCGCATCTTGTCGATGACCACAGCGATTCCATGCGGTATCTCCTCTCCCAGAGACCGCAACGCCTTTTCACGGATCATTTCCGAGGCGATCTGCCGCATCGGCTGATCCGTTATGGTTTCCTCTGAAAAGAAACGCGGCCCGTAAGGAAGCACTCGGAACAGGCTGTCGATCAGCACATCCAGATTTCTGCTGTGCAGCGCGGACACACAGACAATGTCCTCGAATCGGGTAATGTTCCGGTATGCTTCCATCGTGCTCTGTACGACTTCCTTTTTGACCTTGTCAATCTTATTGATAACAAGGATAATCGGAAGACCGCAGCGGTCAAGCATCTTTGCTATGTGCTGTTCCGCAGCGCCGATGTAATCCCCGGGTTCAATGAGCCACATCACGGCGTCCACGTCCTTCAGGGAACTCTCCGCCGCGTAAACCATGTATTCCCCCAGCTTGTTCTTCGCCTTGTGAATTCCCGGCGTGTCGAGAAACACAATCTGCCCGCGCTCGCTGTTGTAGATTGTCTGAATCCGGTTCCGGGTTGTCTGCGGCTTTCGTGAAGTAATCGCAATCTTCTGTCCGATCAGATGATTCATCAGCGTAGATTTTCCCACATTCGGTCTTCCAATTAATGCGACAAATCCCGATTTGATCGCCCCGGTTCCAGTCCCCATTCCTGCTTCCATACCTTTTCTCCCTGTCCTGTCTCAGGTAAGGCTTTCAATCTTCCTGAAGAGATCTGCGTGTTTATCCACGGAGCTTTCACTGCCGATCACACAGATATTGCGCGCGGCAAGAACTGATGCGACCGGATCTGCAAGAGCCCGGATATCCTCCGCTTCCGCGTCCAGAACCTCATCTCTTTCCTGCTGAAAATCTTTCTCTGTCAGACCCGCGAACCAGCAGTTCAGCGCAAAGCTTCCCCTGGAAGATGCCGTCATCGGTGTATCCATCTCACTGATTGTACCGATGATGTACTTCGTCATTGCCTTTTCATCCGCGTCAAACTTTCTGAGATACTCCGGCAGACCGGCATATACGTCCAGTGTGTTCTTCAGATGAGGGTCCCTGTACGATACCAGATAACTGTCGCCGGAACGTTTGAAGCTGCTCATACAGCCGTAAGCTCCGCCGAGTACCCTCAGATTCATCCAAAGATAATCGTAATTCAGAATCATTCGAAGAATCCGGAAGGCTCCGGTATATTCATATCCGTCTTTCCGGTAATTGCCTGCCTGGGCCACAAACTGCACCTGTCCGGAGGTCTTGAATCCCTCATTCTTCTGCTCCGGTTTCCAGTCAAAGCTTCCCTCCTCGAAGGGATCTGTGCAGAGATTCTCCTCAAGCGACAGAATTTCCTCTTCTATACCGTCAAATCCTTCTTCCTCGGCTGTCACGCTGACCGTCAGATTCTCAGGACGGAATACGATCTTCATGAGCTTCTGAAGGTTTTCGATCAGGTTATCCGCCTTCTCTTCAAAATGCTCATCCAGATCCTTTACCAGACGGAACTGATCAATTCCCGTTGTTTTCTCTGTCCACGCGGAAAGAAGAGACTGGTAGGACAGTGCACGCTTCGCCGCGGAAGTATGACCTGCGGCAGGGATTGCCTGCTCCATTCCTGCTCTTGTACTTGCAAGAATCTCATGAAGTCTCTTTTTGTCATTGAATTTCGATGTCTTCAGGATCTCCTGAATCATCTCGAAGACAAAATCTTTCTCACTGTAGAGATATTTTGCCTTTACCCCGAACATGCGATAGCCCTTGGAATCATCCAGCCCCTTCTCCGTCGGAAGAACCTGCAGACCGAAGTTGATTCCGCCGGTCCTTGCGTTGATTTCATGGAACAGCCTGCCGTAGGTATAGTGCTCCGTATCCACGACTCCGAGCATATTCTTCAAAATTCCGAGATAAGGAACCAGTTCATCCGGAACCTTCGCGGTATCAAACAGCAGCGTCAGATACGCGATTCCGTTTGTAAAATAATGATGTCTCAGATATGTGGTGTCGTTGACACGAATTTGTTCCGTGTCCGGATGAAGCGGTGTCTTCCGGTCGATATCCTTTCTGGAAAGCATCGGAAGCGAATTCAAAGCCTCCTCGGAATCCTCCGATTCCTGATATTCCTTTAACGCCTTCGTCCCGGCAACCATCGCATCCAGCTCCTCATCTGAGAGCGATGCCTTATACGCTGCGAGCTTCTCCGCCGCAGCCTTCTCTCTGCGGGCAGCCAGACCTTTCTCCGGCTTCAGCGTCACAACCGCGGCATGATTGTTTGACAGGAGATACCTGCGAATCAGATTCTCAAAATAGCCCGTGCCATTTTGTTTCTTGAGTTCTTCAAAAGCATCCAGCTCCTTCAGGTATTCAAAAGGCTTCCCCTCGTCATAGAGCCAGCTGTCAAAAAGATCCATACCGTAGATCAGGCCCTTCGGGAACTGCGCATAATCTGCCTCCCGGAAACGGAACTCGAAATAATTGATTCCCGAGGCAATAGCGAGTGTGTCCAGCCCCTCCTCCGCCAGCTTCTCCAGCGTGTCATGCACGACAGACAGAAATCTGTCCTTATCCTCCGCATTTGCGTTCTTCGCAATCACGGAAAAGAACGGCTGAAGAATTCCGTCGTTGTAGGCACCTTCCACATCTCTTCCGATTCCCGCGTCCAGCAGTGCCTGCTTGACCGGAGCTCCCGGTGCGTCCAGAAGTACATACTCCAGAACCGAGAAGGCAATATTCAGAGTCACATCCGAATAATCCCCCACCACTGTATTGACAGACAGGTACGTATTGTCCCTCTCAGGCTCACTGTCCAGAACCGGGTAACTCATCGTGACATCCTTTACCTCAGAGAACGGTTTCTGCATCGGAATCTCTGATTCAACCGGAATACGATCAAAACGGCTCAGATACTCCCGGTCCAGCCACTCCAGCTTCTCCTCCATGTCCATGTTTCCATAAAGATAAATATAGCAGTTGGAAGGATGATAATACTTTCTGTGGAAATCCAGAAACTCCTCATACGTCAGATCCGGAATTACCTCCGGATCTCCGCCGGATTCCACGCCATAGGGAGTATCCGGAAACAGTGTATTGAAGACGGCGCGGTCAAGCACCTCATCCGCCGATGAAAAGACGCCCTTCATCTCGTTGTAAACGACGCCGTTGTAGGTCAAAGGATCCTCTCTGTTCTCGAGTTGATAATGCCAGCCCTCCTGACGGAAAATCTTCTCGTTCTTATAAATATTCGGAAAGAACACAGCATCCAGATATACATCCATCAGATTTTGAAAATCCGTGTCATTACAGCTGGCTACCGGAAACATCGTCTTGTCCGGATACGTGAGGGCATTCAGGAATGTATTCAGAGATCCCTTTACCAGTTCTACAAAAGGATCCTTCAGAGGAAACTTTCTGGATCCGCATAATACGGTATGTTCAATAATGTGCGCGACTCCCGTCGAATTTTTCGGCGGAGTCCGGAAGGCGATGTTGAACACCTTATTCTCATCATCGTTGGAAAGGAGCGCAATCCTGGCGCCGCTCTTCCTGTGACGCAGAAGCTTTCCCTCAGCGTGCACGTCTTTGATATATTCTTCACTGATTAATTCATACTTATCTGTCATACGCAGCTTCACTCTCCTGATTTCTCAATTCTACATCGTTTTCTCCGGAACCGGATAGAAACAAACGCCTGCCACCGTCCGATCTCCGCGACCGGGCGGAAACATACGCCTGCCGCCGTCCGATCTCCGTGGCCGGGCGGAAACGAACGCCTCCTGCTGCCCGATCTCCGTGACCGGCTGAAAGCAAACGCATCCCGCTGTCCGCTCTCCCTTGCCGGACGTCTGTCAGCGGTCGTTTCCTTCCCCGTAACGCTCCGCCATCTGTCTCAGCTGGTCCGCAGTGAGTACAAGGTTAAAGCCGGCCGGGTTAAAGACAAATCCCTCGGATTCCTTTACCAGAAAATTATGAATCCGGTCATAGGTGATCGGCGTCAGTTCAAGCTTCACGCCCTTGTTCCTCTGATTGAACTTCTGAACCTCGCCAAAATCCGTGTAAACCGGCTGAAAGGTCTTCCCCGCCTTTGTCTTGACAAGCGGAACCTTCACCTTCTGGTTCTTGTCCTTCGGGTCCCATTTTCCCTCAATCTCGCTGACATCAAACGAGATGATAAACCGGGAACGAAACAGATTGTGCGCCATCTCCTCTTCAAGGTCATGCAGATGCTTCTTCTCCTCCTGATTACGTTCAACCGGTCTGGTAAGCTCCTGCATAAAATACAGTGCCGTCAGCTGAAGTTCCGGGTTCGCCCTCGGAATCTTATCATTCCGCAGCGCATCAATATCCGGTTTCTCCACCAGATCCGTGAGCTGAATCCGGATCGGCGCGCCCTCCTCCTGATACATCACGGCATTGATGCCGTACAGATAAAGCGTCCGCAGGAACGGAAGAATCATCCCCCGTTCAACCTTCACTGCCTGCAGCAGATATTTGTCCAGGGTGTATGGATGCGCAAAGGTCTGCGTCATCTCCTTCGTTGTAAAAATATAGATCTGATCATCGAATGTCTCCGGATCACACTCCACAAAAGGGCAATGCGTGAGTGCCGAATACAGGACATAGATGCTCTCATTCTTCTCGATTTTTTTCAACATAAAACTCTTATCAATTATTGCCATGTCAGTTCCTTACCGCACAGCTTTCCTGTGCCTGAATGATGAATAAATATAGTAACGTCCCCTTCGGGACCGGGATCCTTGTCACCGCAAACCACGCCTGCAAAGCACGGACTTCCGCACACTATGCGATGTAGGTCATCGCTTTTGACGCTGTAATATACTATATCATATTGTAAATCCACGCGCAACGAACCGAAATTTTAAAGGTTTGATCCGTGAATTCTTCGTTTTGTCTGCCCTGATCGATCAAGGAAAATATGCTGTAATCGAGACCTTTTCCCTGCTCAATTATATAATTGGTAAAGAATCCTGCAGAAAGGAGCATGAAAACCAATGAGTGTGAGCGGATGTGATCTTTTTCCGCTTCAACTAATGATATGCCGAGCATCTGGAAATCATACAAAAAAAAGAAACCCGGGGCAGATTTCTCTGCGCCGGGCGTATTACACGTTTGAACTCTATATATCCGACCGGATCTGTGATCCGGGAGCAGGGCCGCGGCATAGCCGGGTCCTGCCTTTATTTTATCAGAAACTTTACTGCTCTGCCGGTCCGTACAGTTTGATGAGCTTGTTGAGGTATGTATATCTCTCAGCAGACTCCTCTTTCTGCTTGCTCTGCAGTCTCTCAGCCTTTGCCGGGTTCGCACGCTTCAGAGAATTGTAACGTACTTCGCCGTCCAGGAAATCCTGATAGATATCAGCCTGCGGAGCCTTGGAATCCAGAGTAAATGCAGGCTTGTCTGTTCCAACCAGTGCCGGGTTGTAACGGAACAGATGCCAGTATCCGGACTTAACTGCGAGCTCTTCCTCGGTCATTACCTTGCCCATACCCTTGCGGATACCGTGGTTGATACACGGAGCGTAAGCAATGATCAGAGAAGGTCCGTCATAAGCCTCAGCCTCGCTGATTGCCTTAACAGCCTGGTTGTAATCAGCGCCCATAGCGATCTGCGCTACATATACATAGCCGTAGGACATAGCGATCGAAGCAAGGTCCTTCTTCTTGGTCTCCTTACCGCCTGCAGCGAACTGAGCAACTGCTCCGGTAGGTGTAGCCTTGGAGGACTGTCCGCCGGTGTTGGAGTATACCTCAGTATCAATAACCAGAACATTGATATCCTTATCGGAAGCGATGACATGATCCAGTCCGCCGAATCCGATATCATAGCCCCAGCCGTCACCACCGAATACCCAGTTGGACTTCTTCGCCAGGAACTGTTTGTTGTCCTTGATGAACGCAGCCTCTTCTGTTGTATTGTCAGCGATTGCAGCAAGCAGCTTATCTGTTGCGACTCTGTTCTCAGCACCCTTTGTCATGGTGTCGAGCCATGCCTGTCCGGCTTCCTTGACAGATGCATCCTTCTCAATAAGAGCTTCAACCTTTGTCTTCAGCTCATCACGGATAGCTTTCTGTCCAAGCAGCATACCATAGCCGAACTCTGCGGCATCCTCAAACAGGGAGTTAGACCATGCCGGTCCTCTGCCGTTCTGATCTACCGTATAAGGTGTAGACGGTGAAGAGTTCGCCCAGATAGAAGAACATCCGGTAGCGTTTCCGATCTGCATTCTGCTTCCGAACAGCTGAGTGATCAGCTTTACATAAGGAGTCTCACCGCAGCCTGCGCATGCGCCGGAGAACTCGAGCAGAGGTTTCTTGAACTGGCTGCCCTTTACGGAAGTGATCTTGAACTTGTCGATAACATCCTGCTTCTCCGGAAGCTTAACCGCATAATCGAAGCCCTTCTGCTGATCCATGGCATCGGCAATCGGAGTCATAGTCAGAGCCTTCTCACCCTTCTTGCCCGGGCATACATTCGCGCAGGATCCGCAGCCTGTGCAGTCCATGGTGGAAATCTGAATGCCGAACTTGTAGGACGGCATACCGGTCATCGGAATGTTCTTGAAGCCTTCCGGTGCCGCAGCAACCTCAGCCTCTGTCAGAGCGAACGGACGGATAACCGCGTGCGGGCAGACATAAGAACATCTGTTACACTGGATACAGTTGTCGTTGTTCCAAACCGGAACATTTACAGCGATGCCACGCTTCTCATAAGCAGCAGTACCGGACGGAGTCTCGCCGTTTGAATATTTCAGAACGTCGGAAACCTTCAGGCTGTTGCCTTCCTGAGAGGAAACAGCCAGCTGAATGTTGTTGACGAAATCAACGGCATCCTTGCGGCCCTCGGAAACCTTCTTGAACTCAAGGCCTTCATCCTCGCAGTCAGCCCAGCTTGCAGGTACATCTACCTGAACAGCTCTGTCTGCGCCCGCGTCGATAGCAGCCCAGTTCTTCTTGACAATATCATCACCCTTGCGGCCATAAGTAGCCTTTGCCGCTGCCTTCATCAGCTCGATTGCCTTCTCCTCCGGAATGATACCCGTCAGCTTGAAGAACGCGGACTGAAGAATGGTGTTGATACGGGTCGGTCCCATGCCTACCTCGATACCTGTCTTTACACCATCGATGACATAGAACTTAATGTGATGCTTTGCGATATATGCCTTAACCTGTCCCGGAAGATGCTTCTCCAGCTCTTCTCCGGTCCACGGGCAGTTCAGCAGGAACGTTCCGCCGTCTACCAGCTCCTGAACCATGTTGAACTTGGTGATGTAGGACGGATTGTGGCATGCAACGAAGTTTGCTCTGTGAATCAGGTAAGTGGATTTGATCGGTTTCTTACCAAAACGCAGATGAGACATTGTTACACCGCCGGACTTCTTGGAATCATAATCGAAGTAAGCCTGTGCGTACATGTCTGTGTTGTCGCCGATAATCTTGATGGAGTTCTTGTTTGCTCCTACGGTACCATCAGCTCCAAGTCCCCAGAACTTGCAGTTTACAGTTCCTTCCGGTGTGGTGACGAGCGGCTCACCTACCGGCAGAGACAGATTGGTTACATCATCGACGATATCGATGGTGAATCTCTCCTTTGTCTCGTTGTCGAATACGGCAACGATCTGCTCCGGAGTGGTATCCTTGGATCCAAGTCCGTAACGTCCGCCAAAGATCTTGATTCCGTCGAACTTGCTTCCGCGAAGTGCTTCAACAACATCCAGGAACAGAGGCTCACCAATGGAACCCGGCTCCTTTGTACGGTCAAGTACGGAAACCTTCTTTACCGTATCCGGGATTGCGTCAATCAGTGCCTGTCTGGAGAACGGTCTGTACAGACGTACCTTTACAACGCCGACCTTGCGGCCCTGAGCCATCATGTAATCGATGGTCTCCTCGATACAGTCGCATACAGAACCCATAGCTACGATAACCTGATCTGCATCCGGAGCGCCATAGTAGTTGAACAGCTTGTAGTCTGTTCCGATCTTGGCATTTACCATATCCATGTACTTCTGAACGATTCCGGGCATTTCATCATAGAGGCTGTTGCATGCCTCACGGGTCTGGAAGAAGATATCCGGATTCTGGGCGGATCCCATTTCCTTCGGGTTCTCCGGGTTCAGAGCGTTTGCCTTGAACTCCTTCAGAGCCTTGATATCGATCATGTCTCTCAGATCCTCATAATCCCAGGTCTCAATCTTCTGAAGCTCGTGGGATGTACGGAATCCATCGAAGAAGTTGATGAATGGAAGATGTCCGGAGATAGCTGATGCATGAGCGACAGGCGTCAGATCCATAACCTCCTGTACAGAAGATTCGCAGAGCATTGCAGCGCCGGTCTGGCGGCATGCATATACGTCTGAATGATCACCGAAGATGTTCAGTGCATGTGTAGCAACGCAGCGCGCAGATACATCAAATACTGCAGGCAGCTGCTCACCGGCGATCTTGTAGATGTTCGGGATCATCAGAAGAAGACCCTGGGATGCGGTATATGTGGTTGTCAGAGCGCCGGCTGCTACAGAACCGTGAACGGCACCAGCTGCACCTGCCTCAGACTGCATCTCTGTGATCTGAACTTCCTGTCCGAACAGGTTCTTTCTTCCCTGAGTCGCCCACTCATCAGTGTGTTCAGCCATCGGTGAAGAAGGTGTGATCGGATAGATCGCTGCCACTTCGGTAAAAGCATACGAAGCATGAGCTGCTGCTGTGTTACCATCCATGGTTTTCATTTTTCTTGCCATCGTAACTATTCCTCCTTATATAACTTAAGATGTATAATTGATTTTATACACATACAAGGTTATTATAGCACCCGTATTTTTCTTTGTCACCAGTTCGGCAAATGTATTTTATTAAATACACTATGTCTGTCATATACACCTCTTCTTTCAATACGCCGTGTCCGTTACATATGCCTCTTCTTTCAATACGCCGTGTCTGTTACAAACCGCCACGTTTCGGATCGTATTCCTCGTTGTTTTTCCCTGTCTCCGGTTCCCGGCCATCCCCAGTGACTGCCCTGCAATCCCTGTCGAGATCCACCCGGTGATCCACCTTCTTCATCACACGTCTGGCGCGCAGCTTGGAGAAGATAATGACCTGACTCGAGAAAAGCCCGTTGTATCCGGAAAAGACAAAGCTCAGCATACAGGCCACTCCGAAATAGGGAAGCCCGGCACCGCCGAAAACCTCCGCCGCGAGGAGTATCGATGTAATCATTGTGTTCGTGACGCCGGCAAACATGGCCGCGAAACCGACGGCTGCCGCGAATCCTGCCGGAATACCCAGAAGCTGACCGAATACACAGCCGAAGGTTGCGCCGATATAGAAGGTCGGAACGATTTCTCCTCCCTTGAATCCGGCTTCCAGTGTAAGCGCCGTGAACAGAATCTTCATCGCGAAATCCCACGGCCTCGCCTGCCCCTGTCCGATCGCTCTTGCGATCACATCCACGCCGGCTCCGTTATAGTCCTGATTTCCCACCAGAAACGTCAGCCCGACAATAACCGCTCCGCCCACAAGAACGCGCAGATACGGATTTTTCAGGAACCGCTCATAGAGCCCCTTCGCATAATGTAGTGCCATGACAAAAAACGCGGAGACAAGGCCGCAGGCTGCCGCAAGAACCATGACCTTTCCCATCATCAGCGGACTAACATCAGGTGCCTCAATCTGAAAGTGCACCGGTGTCGCCCCCATGAGGGATGCCACCTCAGCGGCAAAAACAGACGCGATCATTCCCGGGACAAGCGCCGCATGCTTTACCATCCCGACACTGATGACTGTGGCCACAAAAACCGCCGCCGTAACCGGCGTTCCGAACAATGCCGCAAAAAAAGCCGCCATTCCGGTCATCGTTGCGATCTTCTTATCCTCCTCATCGAAGCGGAACATCTGCCCGATGTGGTTCCCGATATCTCCGCCGATCTGCAGTGCGGCACCCTCTCGGCCGGCGGAACCGCCGAACAGATGGGTGAGAACTGTTCCGACAAAAATCGCAGGTATCAGCCGGAATTTGAGAGAATCTCCCTCAACAGCAGAGTCAAAGACAGCGTTGGTTCCGACGCCGGATAATTTCAGTTTCTGATACATAAGGACAATCAAAAGTCCTGCCGCCGGAAGGAATAAGATCATCCATCCGTTCACTGACCGGAACTGTGTCGCCCAGGATACGCATCGTGCGAATGCTCCTCCGGTCACGCCGCATACAGCTCCTGTCACAAGAGAAAGGATGATCCATTTTACGAAATAGGCAAAATAATCTTTCGCCCATCGTCTGCCCTGTTCATTATTCTGATCTGTCATCTATTCAAATTCCTCTTCCTTTTCTGCCTGCGGCAGCTCCTCCGCCTCTGTTTCCTCCGATGCTATCCGCTGCTCTAACCTGCATCCCCGAACACACCCGTCTTCTGCTGTTCTGCCTCAATACTGCCGGCTGCTCTTATCTGCGTCCGCGAACGTACCTCATCTTCTGCTGCTCTGCCTCAACACTGCCGGCCGCTCTTATCTGCGTCCGCGAACATAGATTGCCTTGTGCGGGCACATCTCCTGGCAGCAAAAACAGCGGATACATTTTCTGTAATTGTATACCGGAGGATGATCACGTCCCTTTGAAAAACGCAATGCCTTTCCCTCTACCGGGCAGCTTTCTACACAGACGCCGCACCTCCGGCATTTATCTGCGTCGATTCTGGGAGCCGGTTTCAGGAATCGCAGAAACGTCACCGTGTTCATGATTCCCTCCGCCTTACCCTTCTTCCGGTTCACCCGAAAATCCGGTTTGCCATATTTTTTCACGGCAGACAGCATGGAAAGAGGTCCGTCCGGCGTCACAAGGTCAATATCATCTTCCCGCCAGGTACCAAGGCCCATCTGCGCTCCCGCGACTTCCGTCGGCACCGCTTCCGGATCCAGATATACAAGTCTTGCGAACACGCTGTCCAGCGCAACAGGGTCCGTCGAAAGCAGCAGCACATTCATCGGAACCGGATCTCCCGACGTCGGGCCATTTCCCTCCATTGCCACGATCCCATCCATCACATAAAGGCGTGGCCGGACGAGAAGATTCAGATCCACGATCATTCTTGCCATGCTCTCCGCGCTCGGATATCTGGTGTGTCCCGCTGCCTTGTGCTTTCCCTGGACGCAGCCGTACTGATTCTTTACAGCCCCCGTGATGTGTTCCAGCGCATGCGTCTTCATCTTGCAGACGCTGATCAATGCATCTGCCTCCGTGACATCCCGGGCAAGCATAAACTCCTTTGCGTGAATTCCCTGCGGATATTCCGTCCGGACGGCCTCGTCAAAGGGAGCCATACGACACCCGTATTTCGTCAGCTCCTCCCGCATCCCCAGACGCTCCATCGATCTGACTGAGGAGCCGAAACCGCCGGAATCTCCGGCCGATACATCGATATAATGTTCCTCCGCCAGAATTCTCGCCAGCATCTCAACGACCACCGGATGTGTCGTAACCGCGCGTTCCGCGTCTGCTTCCCGCACAAGATTCATCTTCAGCAGTACCTTTTCCTCCCTGCAGACATATTTTTCAATGCCTCCGATCAGGCTCAGGCCCTGCTTCAAAGCCTGATACACTCTCTCCGGATCATAACTGCTGCACGGAACAAGCGCAACTGTACTCTTCAAGCCTTTATCCTTCCCTCTGGCCATTTTCCTTCCTTCTGATCACTTCTCTTCGTTCTGATCGTTTTACTTTCTTCTGATATTTTTCTTCATTCTGATCATTTCTCTTCGTTCTGATCATTTTACTTTCTTCTGATATTTCTCTTCGTTCTGATCATTTCTCAGCCACAGTATGTGTCACATGATATCACCAGGTGATTGCCGCACCAGAACCGGATGAAGCTTTTTGTCCGCACAAACAAAAACTGCCACGCTGTTTTCCTTCTTTATAAACATAAGGATCGAAAAACGCGCGGCAGCTGGCTTTATACAGTATGTGGTGCCCCATTTGCGGGGCATGAGAGTTTATACGGGAACGAATCACCTCTCTCCCGCTTCTCTCCGTCGCCAGATTACCTCATTGCTTAAACAAGGGATCATTTGGCAAACCTGGTGACATCCCGTTATTACTCTGAGATTTTTGATTTGTCCCGGATGTTAATCTGTCCCGGATGTTAACCGAAAAGAAGAAGTCAGTCCTTCGTGCCCATCTTTGTGATCAGAATACAGTTCGGTGTGTCAACCTTCATCGGCCTGCCCTTCATGACAAGGATATTTTTCTCATAGTCAACGGCAAATGTCGTGATGCTGTTGGATTCATGATTGACGCAGGCGATATGCTTCCCATCCGGGAACATCGCGATATCCTTCGGATACTCTCCACTGATCGGAAGTGCAAACTTCTTCGTCAGAAAACCGGTCTTCTGATCCACCTTAAACATGGCAACCGTATCATCGCCCGCCGTCGAAGTGAAGAGATATTTTCCATCCGGAGAAAAAGTCATCCCCGATGCGGCATCATGGAGCTGATCCACATTGTCAGAGGTCGTGCTCACGCTTTGGATGTAATCAAACCTGGGAACATCATCCTCTACGGAATAGGCGAACACATCCACCCTGTTGGCCAGCTCATAGATCACATAAGCAAATCTTCCATCCTGACTGAACTCAATCAGCCTTGGACCGGATTCGCGCTCGCAGCGGAGAATATCCACCAGCTTAAGCTTACTCTTGGAGCTGATACGATAGATCTTCACCTGATCGATTCCGTTATCTACCGCACAGATAAAACGGTTGTCAGGCGTCATCTTCACGCAGCTGACATGCGGACGGAAGTTTCTCTCCGCCACACTGCCGAGGCCCTTGTGGAACACGCCGTCCATCACAGAGCCGAGGCGTCCGTCATGATGCGTATGAACCAGTGTCACCTTGCCGTCGTGGTAGCCCGCGACCAGAAGATACTGACCCGTCGCGTCAACAGATAAATAGCAGCCACGCATACCATCGATGCCGATCTTATTGATCATCTCAAGATCACCGTCGGGCTTGATGTCAAATACCGCCACACCCTCATCCGCAATGGAGTACAAAAATTTTCCGTTCGCTGAGCGGCAGATATAAGATGAATTATTCACTGGGATCACCTTACGCAGCGAAAGAGTCCCCTCCTTCACATCAACGTCATACAGGTGGATGCCGATACTGCTTCCGTGGGTATACGTTCCAACATACGCAACATACTTTTCTGCCATAATCTCTTCCTCTTTTCTATTGTTGACTGCATTCTGAAAAATTACTGTATAAGCTCTTCGAAAACACAGACAGGATCGTCGCACGCGAAGCGCGCGTAAGAGACTGTATGCGATTTCGAAGGCAACAGGTATGAGCACGAAGTGACGCACAAGCGGCATGGAAGTGCTCATACCTGTAGGATTGCGAGAGTGCGAAGCACGGAGCAATCCGCAGCTTATACAGTTTGTAGCCCTGTTTACAGCATGTGGTTTGCTGTATAAGCTCATCGAAAACGCCGCGACAGACCGACGAAGTCGTTCACCTGCAGGATTGCGGAGCATGGATCAATCCATAGCTTATACAGTATGTCGTGCCCCGCCTGCGGGGCATGGGGTTCTGTCAGAAAACAAGTGTGCCCTCTGCATTTCAGTCTGATCTGCAGTTCCCGGCAACACGCTAAAAGTATATCACGAATCATAAACCGGCACAAGGATTTCGCAGTTCTATCGTCCTACAGGAAACGGGCTCTGAACCGGCTGCTCATTGACAACCCCGGCCGTGCGGCGTTACGATATCAGAACCATGGAAAGAACTTTTACTTATATTATCAGAGAAGAAGATGACGGCAAGGACATTCACGCCTTCCTGCGCGAGAAGGGATACTCCAGACACATTCTCGCCTCTATGAAGCCGATCCCGGACGCCGTTCTGGTCAACGGAGTCCATCAGTATATGCGCTACATCCTCCGCCGGTCTGACGTGCTCACAACAAAAGTGCGTGATAACGTCTCCTCGGAGACGATCATCCCTGCCCCTGTTCCCTTCCGGATCATTTATGAGGATCCGGATCTGCTTGTCATCGATAAGCCTGCCAATGAAGCAATCCACCCTGCCGTCGGCCATCCGGCCAATACTTTGGGAAATGGTGTCGTCTGGTATTTTCAGCAGAAGAGTATTCCCTTTGTCTTCCGCTGCATCAACCGCCTGGACAGAGACACTACAGGTCTGCTGATCGTGGCAAAAAATCTCGTCAGTGCCTCCATTCTGGAGCAGCAGCTTGTGAGAAGGGAGATTCACCGGACGTATCTGGCAGTCGTCGACGGACATACCCCTGCTGAGGGTACCATCGACCTGCCGATTGCCCGCAAGGAAGGCTCTCTCATTGAACGCTGTGTGGATTTTGACCGGGGTGACCGGGCGATCACTCACTTTCAGACGCTTGCTTATTTTCCCGCGCCCGGCAGAACCGATTTCCTGAATTCCCGGAAAGCAGTATCTGCATCCGGCACAGCGAAGACAGACTTCACACCCGGTTATTCTGCTGTCTGTCTGAAGCTTGAGACCGGCCGCACTCATCAGATCAGGGTTCACATGTCATACCGGGGACATCCTCTTCTCGGAGACACCCTGTATAACCTTCACTACCTGCGAAAGCCCGACGAACTTTCCGAGCCCGGAACCGTAAAGCCTTCCGGCGGAGACCCTCTTGCCATCACACGTCAGGCTCTCCACTCATGGAAGCTTGATTTCATTCACCCCATCACCGGAGAGGCAATGCATTTCACGGCACCGGTGCCGGAGGATATGAGGGCGCTGCTGTATCAGACACCGAAGGACAGCTTCTGACAGCACTGCTGTATCAGACATCATAAGGCAGATTATGACGTTGCTGCCGTATCAGAGGCCAAAGGCATCTGATGAAAACAGAGTATTCTACGTCCTGTACAGATAACAGAAAAGAAAAAAAGAAAAGGAAAAGAAAGGAAAAAGAAATGGAAAAAATCGCAAGCTTTACCGTAAATCATCTGACTCTTATGCCCGGCATCTATGTCTCCCGAAAGGATCATATCGGCTCCGAGTGCCTCACAACCTTTGATCTGCGCATGACCGCCCCGAACCGCGAGCCCGTCATGAACACTGCGGAATGCCACACCATCGAGCACCTCGGCGCGACCTTCCTGCGCAACGATCCCGAATGGAAAGACCGCGTGATTTACTTCGGACCAATGGGCTGCCGCACCGGCTTCTACCTCATCCTCGCCGGGGACCTGTCCTCCGCCGATATCACCGGTCTTGTGATCCGTACCTTCACCTTCATCCGCGACTACAAGGGAGAAATTCCCGGCGCGGCAGCCAGAGACTGCGGAAACTATCTCGACCAGAACCTCAGCATGGCAAACTGGCTTGCCCGGAGATATCTGGAACGGGATCTGTCACAGATTCACGAGGGGAGCACCGAGCGGCTTGTATATCCCGACTAAACCGCGGCTAAGGCCTTCCCCGCACTGACGCTGTGGTGATCCTGGCTGCCTTCCCAGCCGGGGAAAATACACAACTGAGAGAATTGTTCCCGTCAATTTCTGATATTCGCATAGCTTCTCTGCTGGGGCAGCGCCCAGCTCTCAGAACTGTTCCTGTCAATCTCAAATATTCGCATAACTTCTCTGCAGAGGCTCGCACAGCCGGCAAGGTCAGAATAAATCTGTTCTATGTATTTGTTAGGTTAAGGAAAAGCGGCATTCATCCCATACGCAAGCATGTGGGATGAATGCCGCAATTGATAACTGTACCTCTGTCAGTGCATCCCCGGCGGTTACTTTCTCTCTAGCACATCCAGTATACGCTGAAAATCTCCTCCGTTCTCCCGGAACACCGTCATCATCTCGCTGGTCAGGGAGATGTGTTCCCGATCCTCTGGAACTTCCGCGGGCGCATACCAGCCGGCCATGGACAATTCATCCTCCTCCAGGGTGATCTGATCCTTGTCGCCGTCCAGCTCGCAGAAAAATCCCATTAGCAGTGTGTCAGAAAACGGCCAGGGCTGACTCTTGTAAAAGTGAAGATTACGGACCGCAAGCCCCGTTTCCTCCATAACCTCCCGGTGTACCGTATCCTCGATGCTCTCTCCACTCTCATTGAATCCCGCGATCAGCGCAAACCTCTTATATTCTCTCCCGGCGTACTTGCTCATCAGAAGCTTCCCGTCATGAACCACCGCAACGATAACGCCGGGGCAGATGACCGGATAGAAGGTTCTGCCGCATCTCGGGCACTTCATCATCCTTTCTTTTTCATCCGCCACGAGCTCTGCCCCGCAGCCTCCGCAGTACCTGTGACTCGAGTACCACAGGGAGAGCTGTTTTCCGGTCACGCCGGCAAACGCGCGATCTCCTGGTTTTGCGCTCCGGAAGGTCCAGTCCTTCTCAAAGCGAAATCCCTCCTCAAGAAGAATCTCCGGAATCTCCTCCGGCTCGATCACCACGAGATAATACTCCTCATCATCAATCCGGAAGAGATAGATGAACTCTGCGTCCGTTCCATCAAAATCTTTCGTTTTCGGATACGTAAGAACTCCGTCTTCATCCATCCGGAGCAATGTCAGCGGTCCATTGTACACCAGCGCCGTTTCATAACCGGCAGGCTGCTTGTTCTGATACTCGATGTGAAATTTTCTGGGTGCAATATCCTGAATCATTTTTCCTTGTCCTTTTCCTGCTTTCATCGGATCCGATGTGAAACATCTTTTCGGATTTTCTCCATGCGTTTTCTCTGTCTTCATTGGTTCCGACACGAAGCATCCCTTTATTTTCTTTCTCTGGCCTCATCGGCTCACACGAAGCATCCCTCTATCTTTCTCTGTCTTCATTGCTTCCGACGTGGAACGTCTTTTCAATATCTTTTATCACAAAGCGGTAGCAAACCCCGGTAAAAATGCCCGCCGTAAGCCAGGCGGCAGGGTCACAGAAGCAGGCTGCCAGATAACTCATCATATGAATGGAAATGAATGCCGTAATTCCCCGGGCGACAAATTCGACAATTCCGCCGAACATCGGAAGCAGTCCGTAGCCACATCCCTGCATGGCGTTCCGGAATACAAAAATATAACTCAGCGGAATGAAAAAGCAGACCGCGACGTTCACGTAGGTTTTTGCCCAGGGCATCAGCGCGCTGATATCCTCATTTCCCGAGAAAAAAATGCCCAGTGTCAGCGGCAGTATAACCACACAGATCACTGCAGCTCCAACCGCATATATCGTGTCGATCAGAACAGCGGCATTGACTCCCTTCTTCACGCGGCCGATCTGGCGGTTGCCGTAATTCTGCCCGCAGTAGGTCGAGATCGCCGATCCCATCGACGGCATCTCCTGTGACAGCAGCGTAACCACCTTATTTGCCGCGGTATATCCGGCCACTGCCGTTGAACCGAACAGATTCACGGCAGACTGCATGATCATGGTTCCGGAGGATGTGATCGCGAACTGAAGCGTCATCGGGATACTGATCCCGAGCTGTGCCTTCGTCATTTCCTTTGACAGACGCCACTCTCCCCGGCGCGGTCTCAGGATCTCCGCTTTCCGGTAAATGTAGATAAAGCACAGCACCGCAGCCATCGCCTGTGAAAGTACCGTGGCAAGGGCCGCGCCCGCCACTCCCATACGGATGCCCATTGTCAGCAGAAGATCCAGAAAAATATTTGATACAACAGCGAAAATCAGAAAGTAGAGCGGTGCCTTGCTGTTCCCGATTGCCCGAAGCAGAGCCGCACTCATGTTGTACATGATCATGGCGATCAGGCCGACAGTTATGATCATGATGTAGGTATGCGCGTCCCTGTAGATATCATCCGGTGTATTCATCACGCGAAGCAGCGGTCCCATCAAAAGTGCGCCCGCCACCGTGAAAGCCGCCGTAAGAATCAGGCTGAGAAGCAGAGCATTCGCAACACTCCTGCGCACACCCTTCTCGTCTTTTGCGCCGTAATGCTGCGACGTCAGTACCGTAAACCCGGTAGACATACCCTGCGCAATTCCGCTCAGCAGAAACATGATCGTCCCGGTCGATCCAACCGCCGCCAGCGCGCCGGCACCTACCACTCTTCCGACAATCACCGTATCCACCACATTATAAAATTGCTGAAAAAGATTTCCGAAAAAAATCGGAATCAGGAAACGAAGCAGAATAGACGACGGCCTGCCCTTTGTCATATCTGTTTCCATTCAGAATACCTCCAGTTCATCCGGAATCATTAATTCTTTCAGAATACCCAGGTTCATCCGGAACTATTTATTCAACCACATTTCAGAATGCCCAGGTTCATCCGGAATTATTCATTCAGTCACAAATCTGTATTTTATCCCAGAAAAGCCAGAGATTCAATATCAATCCGAGAGACAGGCATCCCACTGCATCTCAACTTCCTGCATCCGGTCCATACCGGACTTATTCACGCCGGACTTTGCAGGCAGAAACGAAAAGCCGCAGCTCCGGCAGGACATCTCTGCCATGCGGAGTTATGGATTTTTTTCATCCTCTTCGCTATAATACCTGTGAGAGCCGGTCCGCTTTCAACGAATACCGGCTCTCAGTACCAGGAAACAGAGTTAGCTTCTTCAATTACCGGAAATCAGAGCCAGCTTCTTCAATTATCGGAAATCAGAGTTGGCTTCTTTGATTACCAGGAGTCAGAGTTAATACTACAATTCGGAGGGATACAGCAATGACAGGATACAAAAACATCGTATTTGACATGGGAAGGGTTCTGGCTGACTACAACGCCGACAATGCCACACGGGAATACACATCGGATCCCGACGTGATCCGGGAGGTCAACCTCCTCGTCTATCACTCCGGAGAATGGATCATGCTGGACGCAGGACTGATCCGTGAGGATGACGCCCTGAAGAAAATGCTGTCCCGCGCATCCTCCGATGAGGTCCGCAGCGCGGTTCGCTTCAGCTTCCAGAACTGGGACAAATACAATCTCACTCCCCATCCCGGAATGGGCGCTCTGGTAAGGGATCTGCGCGAAGCAGGAAAAAAGACATACATCCTGTCCAATGTCAGTGTCCGTCTGGACCACGGCAAGTGGAAAAGCCATCTCGAGACGCCCGATCTTTTCGACGGGGTCTTTCTCTCTGCTCCTCATAAGGTTCTGAAGCCCCAGCGGCAGATCTATGAAATGTTTCTTGAGGAATTTCACCTGAACCCACAGGACTGTCTCTTCATCGATGATCTTCAGCGAAATGTAGACGCCGCCCGCTCCTGCGGTCTGGGCGGATACGTCTTCGATGGAGATGTCCGGAAGCTCCGGGATTTTCTCGGCATGGCGGATTCTGTATAAGCTCTTCGAAAGCGCCGACAGGCCGCATGCCCGAAACGGCTCCCTTCGGATGTGCGGTACCGTCTATGCTTCTGCGGGCGTCTTCCTGTCCTCCCGCGAATGCATCTCCTTCTTATTCATATACATCTCGTGATCTGCCCGCGACACGGTCTCAGATCCGTCCTCCCCCGGAAGCTGCTGTGCGATGCCGTATGCAAAATCCAGAGGCTGATCTCCAAACTCCGGATCACATTTTTTCCTTGACTGAAGCTCACGAAGAGCCGGAAGCAGTTTCTCCGGTCCGGTTTTCCAGGAAAGCAGGCAGAACTCATCTCCGCCGATCCGAAAGATCTCTCCAAAGGAAGAAAGCGCTTTCCGGGCTGTCTGACCAAAGGCTAGCAGATAAGCATCACCCGCATCGTGCCCGTATCTGTCATTTACAAGCTTCAGGTGGTTCAGATCAAACATAACAGCGGTAAGTGTCCTTTTTTTGCCGGAATACTTCTTAAGAGTCTTGTCATAGACCCCTCGGTTATGCAGCTTTGTCACCGGATCTATCTTTGTGTACATCTGTTCCAGGGCGAGATACATAAAGAGATAGCAGATGCTGATGCAGTTCCAGTTCGCTGCGAGATCCCCGTAGACAATCTGCGCAATCACACCTATCCCGACGATTACCTGTGCAAACAAAAGCATGATCCGGTCGCTTCTGTCGAACAGATAATTACGAGAGTAGTACATGCGCACCATCACCACATACATCACATATTCGGCGATTATATAATAAATATATTTATTGGTATAATACATATACCCGTCGCTGTGATAGAAAATAACCGGCTTCCAGATGTTTACAATCGGAATCACACTGAAACAGATCAATATGATTACATTTAGAACCCTGTTGACAAGCGATATCTTTTTCAATCGCAGCATAGGTATAATCAGGATCAGAAACGCGACCAGAAAATAAATGACACAAGTCAGCACATTCAGCAGGTAGTCAATCCGGGCCGTAATCCTGCATATCGTAAAAATCGCCTGCCAGATCTGATCCAGAACAATTATCGACACAATCACACCTCCGGCACACGCAAAAGATCTTTTGATTCTCTGATCGATATTTATATTGTCATAGAGCCGGAACCAGGCGAATATCACCAGAATAAGGCTTATGACATCTTCAAAAAGAACTAACATATTTCTCCTAAAATCAAACGAGATAAAACACGCTGCGCAAGTTTTATCTCTCTATCGCGACGCTCGCGTAAATCAAAATCACAGATGTTCCTGGTGCCATTGTTGACCGTACCGATATCTGTGTCAGTATATTACCCTGCTTCATCATCTGCCACAGCGAATTTTATTGCGTTAATAGCGCTGATATCTGGCAAAGCGATATTCACCGCTTCTGATTCGTATAAGCGAGAATACCCGCCACTGTTTTGGAATCCTGTATCCTTCCGCTGTAAATATCCTGAAGCAGTACCTCCGGCTCAACGGCACGCAGTCGGATCTCCTCCGCTTCATCCAGCGCCTGGCCATGGGAGTCCTTCAGGTCAGAGGCAAAATAGACATCCGTGTACTCATTACAGTAGGCAACCGCCGTCTTCAGCCGCAGCAGCAGCTTCCATTTCCCGGCAGTGTATCCGGTTTCCTCCCTCAGTTCTCTTCTTGCGGTATCCTCTGTCGTCGCATCCTCCGCATCAACCGCTCCGGCCGGAAGTTCCAGAGTCTCCCGGTCAATTGCCGGTCTGTACTGACGCACCATAAGAATTCTTCCGTCCGCGAGAACCGGAACGATACATGCGCCGCCTCCCTTTTTGTGACAGACAAAATCCCACTTCTGAATGCAGCCGTCCGGAAGCTCCATTGTGTCCTGATACACATCAACCACGGAGCCGCTGTAGGCCAGAGACCGCGACAATCTTCTCAGATGGCCGGTTCCTCCCAGATTTTTCTTGCTCCTGCTCTCCGATATCTGATTTTCCTTGCTCCTGCTCTCCGAAATCTGATTTTCCAGGCTCCGATTACTCTGACTCCGGTTTCCCGGGCTCCGGCATTCCGGGCTCTGATTTTCCAGATTCTGATCCTCGTCCTTCATATATTCAATCCTTTCGTCTGCTGTGGGCAGAAACTTCACGGCTAAAAGATTTTGGGCAGGTGAACGAATTCTCTTCTTTTTGCGAAATGAATCTGTCCGTCACTCGTCTTCTCCGTCTTCCTTCAGAATGGCGACGTTTTCCTCGCAATGCTCAACCTGCCTTGAATAAAGGTGGGCGAGATCAATCATATCCTCAATGGACAGCTTCCGCCCCGCCGCGTTCCATTCGGCCAGACACATCATCCACAGAAAACGAAGGCTTCTGTCAATGTAGCGGAAGACACCTGCCGCATCCCCGTCAGAATAGGTGTCAAGTGTATAGCGAAAGACGAAGTACACGCAAAGCTTTGTGAACCATCCGGGAAGACAGTCCTCATGGAGCCTCTCAAATTCCGCGCGCAGCCGCGCCGGAAAGTTGTCAGCTTCACCGCTGACAGCTGTCCCCGCATCGCCGACCTCACCGCTGACCGTTATCCCTGCACCGCTGGCCTCACTGCTGAAAGTCGTCCGCGCATCGCCGGCCTCACCGCTGACAGCCGTCCCTGCAACGTCGGCCTCCATACCTGTAGTTCTTACCCGTTCCAGCATTTCGGTCCAGCGGTGATCGATAACCTCGAGTCTCTCCATACGCCGCATCAGACTCCTCTGGCTCTCCTGTGTCGGAATGATGCCGATCTGACGCTCAATGTCATTCATTTTCTCCCTCCAGGAAAGCTTATGATCCTCATCCTGGAGATAACGAACCGCATCATCGCGGATCGTCAGAATTCCACGAAGCCGTTCGCGGTCCGTGTCGCCCCATCCCCGGTCTGTATCATCCTCCATGCGCTGCAGCTGCACCGGTCCCGAAGAAAAAAATATTCTTCCGAACTCCATACAGGAAAGGCTCATGTCCATCTGCTGATAATTCCCGATCTGCTCAAAATACCTCGGATACTCATCACAGACGACACTGATCGCCTCCGGTCCCAGGTGAGTGATGATCTCGCACAAATTGTCATCGTTAAGGAAAGGGCAGCGATTCTGATCCGTAAGCGGGAAGAAACAGGTACGGACCTCTTCTCCGTCCGCGTTTTCTTCTGTTTCTGTTTTCATGGCACGCCGCAGGTGCTTCCCGAAGGGACCCTCGACATACCGGTAGTATTCCTCCGTTTCCCGGTCAAGATCCACTTCCCAGCCTGCGCAGCAGGTATCCGGGCACTTTCCTGCAATGCAGGAAAATTTCAGAACCGTATCGGGATACTCATAAATCATATCTGCTCGTCCCCCTTATGCGAATTCTCAGCCATATGACATCCTCTGTCCATCAGAACTTTATTCCACGAAGCCATTCATCCGTCAAAGGCGCCTGTTATTCATGATCACCTGATCTCCCCCGGATTCACGCGAATCTCCCGGCTTCTCTTTACGTCCCAGAAACTGCAGTCGATCACCCCGCCCTTATGATTCAGAAGCTGTATGAACGGATCGCAGTCCGCGCTGTGCAGAAAATCCTTCGTCTGCCGGAAGAGACGAGCCTTGCTGACATCATTCTCATGAATCGTAAGGGAACAGATCCATTCCTTTCCAGAATACACAACAGCCAGATACATACGGTTTGCCAGAAAATCCTCTACATCTTCCCGCATGTGCTCGAAATCGCGGTCTGTCGCCTCATAGTGCGCGTTCCAGTCACCGTAAGTCAAAGTGAAGCCATCCTCGAGATCAATATAGAGATCGTCGCTTCCCTTCGGGTTTAACACCGAGACACAGAAACATCCATTTTTCAGATATTCGTAACCCTCATCCTCATTCGTGTAGGTTGTGATCTTTTGTCCTCCCAGAAAATCAAGAACCGCTCCGAGCATCGCCGCAGGTCTGATCTTAACAGGTTTTGCCATTCTATTATCCTTTCTTATCTAACTGAGTGATTTCCCACTTCATCTTGCTTCTGACTTTCCTTGTCAAGAGCGTATAACAATCATACCACATCAAAAACGCTTCGAGTACATATACGCGACTCCTTTTATTAAAAAAAGATCTCCCTTACCTGACGCAAAGGCTCGCAAAAAGAGCCGCAGACCCCTGTTTCAAGGGTTTGCGGCTCTCCATGAATTACGCGATAATACTGTTTTTCGATTACTCGATGATCGTAGCTACACGGCCGGATCCTACAGTGTGACCGCCCTCACGAATAGCGAAGGTAAGTCCCTGCTCCATAGCGATCGGGTGGATCAGCTCGATGGTCATCTCAACGTTATCACCAGGCATGCACATCTCAGTGCCTTCCGGAAGAGTGATAACACCGGTAACGTCAGTTGTTCTGAAATAGAACTGCGGACGATAGTTATTGAAGAAAGGGGTATGACGGCCGCCCTCGTCCTTTGTCAGAACGTAAACCTGAGCGGTGAACTTTGTATGGCAGGTTACAGTGCCGGGCTTAGCAACAACCTGTCCCTTTTCGATATCCGTTCTGTTGATACCACGGAGAAGAACACCGATGTTATCACCAGCCATAGCCTCGTCAAGGAGCTTATGGAACATCTCAATACCGGTAGCAACAGAAGAAAGCTTATCCTCAGAGATTCCAAGGATCTCAACCGGATCATTCAGTCTCAGAGTACCACGCTCTACACGGCCGGTAGCAACAGTTCCACGTCCGGAGATTGTGAATACATCCTCAACAGGCATCAGGAACGGCTTATCTGTATCACGTGTCGGAGTCGGGATATGCTCGTCAACAACGCTCAGGAGCTCCATGATCTTGTCGCCCCACTCGCTGTTCGGATCCTCAAGAGCCTTCAGAGCAGAACCGCGGACGATAGGTGTGTTCTCGAATCCGTACTCGTCAAGAAGCTCGGTAACCTCCATCTCAACCAGCTCGATCAGCTCGTCATCATCAACCATATCACACTTGTTGAGGAATACAACCATGGCCGGAACACCTACCTGACGTGCAAGCAGAACGTGCTCACGAGTCTGAGCCATAACACCATCAGTAGCTGCAACTACAAGGATAGCGCCATCCATCTGAGCCGCACCTGTGATCATGTTCTTTACGTAGTCAGCATGTCCTGGGCAGTCAACGTGTGCATAGTGACGATTCTCAGTCTCATACTCTACATGAGCGGTATTGATTGTGATACCACGCTCTCTCTCTTCCGGAGCTTTATCGATGTTGGAGAAGTCAACGATCTGGTTCTCATCGGTAGGCATTCTGGTAGCCAGAACCTTTGTGATTGCAGCTGTCAGAGTGGTTTTGCCATGGTCTACATGTCCGATGGTACCAATGTTGCAATGCGGTTTTGTTCTTTCAAATTTCTGTTTTGCCATTGTAATACTTCCTCCTTAAAATGAATACCGGCGTTCTGCCTGCGTATTTACTTTATTAAAAATTACTGTAAAATAGAAAATCCGCTATGCTTGATTATATTTCATTTTCAGAATCTTTGCAAGTGAATTCTCTCTATCCGGAGTCCCGTGCACGAAATTCCGGGTCTGTCCCGGGCAGTCGTGACGTCTGACGGAATGGCTCCGTCCATCCGGTGCTGATCTTAACGGTGCTGCCCCGCGAACGGGGCAGGAACCGTTTCATTACTTATCAGAAAGGACCTTCTCCTGAACAGACTTCGGAACCGGCTCATAGCGGTCGAAGAACATGGAGTAGTTTGCACGTCCCTGTGTAGCGGAACGAAGGTCTGTGGAGTAACCGAACATCTCAGCCAGCGGAACAAAACCGCGGACAAGCTTTCCGTTTCCTACATCATCCATTCCCTCGATACGGCCACGGCGGGAGTTCATATCACCGATAACATCTCCCATGTATTCCTCAGGTGTAGTAACCTCAACCTTCATGATCGGCTCGAGGAGCACCGGAGCGCCCTTCTCCATCGCCTGCTTGAAGGCCATGGATCCGGCAATATGGAATGCCATCTCGGAAGAATCGACCTCATGATAGGATCCGTCGTATACCTCAGCCTTGACTCCGACTACCGGGAATCCGCCGAGCTGACCGGCCTTCATAGCATCCTGAATACCCTCATCGATGGACGGGATATACTCCTTCGGGATGGAACCGCCGGTTACGCTGTTAACGAACTCGTAGGACTGCTCTGCGTTTGCATCCAGCGGCGAGAACTTAACTTTACAATGACCGTACTGTCCTTTACCACCGGACTGACGAACATACTTGCTGTCGATATCCGATGCCTTTGTGATTGTCTCTTTATATGCGACCTGCGGAGCTCCGACATTTGCCTCTACGTTAAACTCACGAAGCAGACGGTCAACGATGATCTCCAGATGGAGCTCGCCCATTCCGGCGATGATTGTCTGTCCGGTCTCCTGGTTTGTGGTAGCGCGGAAGGTCGGATCCTCCTCAGCCAGCTTTGCGAGAGCCTCGCCAAGCTTCTGCTGTCCTGCCTTTGTCTTCGGCTCGATCGCGAGCTCGATAACCGGATCCGGGAAGTCCATGGACTCCAGAATTACCGGATGCTGCTCGTCGCAGATCGTATCTCCGGTGGAGGAGAACTTGAATCCGATAGCCGCGGCGATATCTCCGGAATATACCTTGGACAGCTCATGGCGCTTGTTGGCATGCATCTGAAGGATACGGCCGACACGCTCTTTTTTGTCCTTGGTTGCATTCAGTACATAAGAACCGGAGTTCAGTGTACCGGAATAAACTCTGAAGTATGCAAGACGTCCAACGAACGGATCGGAAACGATCTTGAATACAAGAGCTGAGAACGGCTCTTCGTCAGAAGAATGTCTTACGACTTCATTTCCGTCCAGATCTGTTCCCTCGATGTCCGGTACGTCAGTAGGTGCCGGCATGAAGTCAACGACTGCGTCCAGAAGCTTCTGAATTCCCTTGTTCTGATGTGCAGAACCGCAGAGAACCGGAACGGCCTTATTCGCGATAGTTGCCTTGCGGAGTGCCTTCTTCATGTCGTCGATGCTCGGCTCCTCACCGTCGAGATAAGCCATCATCAGATCATCGTCGAACTCAACGATCTTCTCGACCATCTCTTCGTGAGCGGCCTGGCACTCATCCTTCATATCGTCCGGGATATCTACGATGGAGATATCATCGCCGGTCTTGTTGTTGTAGATGTATGCCTTCATCTCGAACAGATCAACTACGCCCTGGAAATAATCCTCTTTGCCGATCGGACGCTCGATAACAACCGGGTTCTTGCCGAGCTTGGTAATGATCTCGTGAACGGTGTTGTCGAAGTTTGCTCCAAGGATATCCATTTTGTTTACAAATGCCATACGAGGAACATTGTAAGTATCCGCCTGACGCCATACGTTCTCTGACTGAGGCTCAACACCGCCCTTGGCATCGAATACACCTACGGCACCGTCAAGTACACGAAGAGAACGCTCAACCTCAACTGTGAAGTCTACATGTCCTGGTGTATCGATGATGTTGATGCGGTGCTCAAGCGCACCCGGCGCGGGTTTGTTCTGGTACTGATGTGTCCAGTGGCAGGTAGTGGCAGCGGATGTGATCGTGATACCACGCTCCTGCTCCTGTGCCATCCAGTCCATTGTCGCAGTTCCTTCGTATGTCTCACCGATCTTGTAGTTAACACCGGTGTAATACAGGATACGCTCTGTCAGAGTAGTTTTACCTGCATCAATATGCGCCATGATACCAATATTTCTGGTTCTCTCAAGCGGATATTCTCTTCCGTTATCAGCCAACAGAGTTCCCTCCTTTTAGAATCTGTAATGAGCAAATGCCTTATTGGCCTCTGCCATCTTATGCATGTCTTCTTTACGTTTCACGGATGCTCCGGTGTTATTCATAGCATCGAGCAGCTCGTTTGCCAGTCTGTCAGACATTGTCTTCTCACTTCTCTTGCGTGAGAACATTGTCAGCCAGCGAAGTCCCAGAGCCTGACGTCTGTCCGGCTTAACCTCTACCGGTACCTGGTAGGTAGCTCCACCGATACGGCGGGCCTTAACCTCGAGCTGAGGCATGATATTGTTCATAGCCTCTTCAAAACATTCAATTGCCGGCTTTCCGGCCTTTTCCTCTACTTTAGCAAATGCGCTGTAAACGATCTTCTGAGCAGTACCTTTCTTGCCGTCCAGCATGATGCTGTTGATCAGCTTGGTTACAACCTTGTTGTTGTATACCGGATCTGCTAAAACATCTCTTTTCTGAGTATGTCCTTTACGTGGCACGTTACTTCCCTCCTTAATCATTAACGATTAGATCTCAGGTACTCACATCTGGTATGGTACGAATGTGTCTGTACCGGTAATTTTTCTATCCAACCTGCAGCCGCGGAGGTTGTCGAAATACCGTTACACAAAACCATAAAACTTTAGTGAGATAATGAATTCTTATCCTGGTTGCTTTTGTATTACTTCTTCGGCTTCTTGGCGCCGTATTTGGAACGGGCCTGCTTTCTGTTGGCAACACCTGCAGTATCGAGAGTACCACGGATGATGTGATATCTGGTACCTGGCAGGTCCTTAACTCTTCCTCCACGGATCAGCACAACGCTGTGCTCCTGAAGGTTATGTCCCTCTCCAGGAATATAGCTTGTAACCTCGATACCGTTGGAAAGACGTACTCTGGCGATTTTTCTAAGCGCTGAGTTCGGCTTCTTCGGCGTAGCGGTCTTAACTGCTGTGCAGACACCACGCTTCTGAGGAGAAGACTGGTTTACAGATTTCTTTGTCAGAGAGTTGAAGCTTCTCTGCAATGCCGGTGCGTTGGACTTCTTTACGGAAGTCTGACGGCCCTTTCTAACTAACTGGTTAAATGTAGGCATTCCTTTTATTTCCTCCTTGTTTTTCTACGGCTGCTTCTTATTCAGTCATCACATGGAAAAAAGGCGCACAAACGCCCCTTCTTTAGTCATGCCGGCTTATTATATCGTTCCTGAAAATAAATGTCAAGCCCTCCGCAGTTTATTACAAATTCAAATTACAAGCCAAATTACAAGCCCTCCGCGGTTTATTACAAATTCTTTTCATTGTTCTAAAAATATGCTATACTTATTACTCAGTAAACAGCCGTACGATACATCTTACTTAGTAAACAGCCATACGATACATCATGCCACACACTGTATTAGCTGCGGATTGCTCCGTGCTTCGCGGCAGGCGGCCTGTCTGCGTTTTCGAAGAGCTGATACAGTAATGGAATAACATTGCAGCAGTGGAGTATGTTTTCAGAAACTCACAGGGGTTACGCCTGACGATTCATGATGAAGATCATAGATATTAAACCTTCACAACTCAGAAACGGAATGATTATCGCCGATGAGATTCTTGACCGGCACGGGCGCGAGCTTGTAAAAAGCGGAACCTATGTCGATGACTTCATGATCGATCGGCTTAATACGCTTCCGATCAGCTATATTAAGGTTTATTACGGAAGGCCCGGCAATTCCGACCAGTCCAAGGACGAAATTCCGCCCGCCATTATGAACAAGATTCTGCAGTTTCGAAAGCCGGATACGACAAAGCTGGTTCTGTCCACCCTTGTAAAGGAGAGAATCGAATCCGGCATGAAAAGCATGTTTCAGAACGCGAATAACCCCCGCATTGTCATGAGGGAAGCGTCCTCAATCGTCTCGGATTTAATGGAATCCATCCGGAAGAACAATTCCATTGTCCTCAGTATCAATGACCTGCGTATCTCTGATGAATACACCTTCCGTCACAGCGTTGACGTAGCCGCTCTGTCCATGATGATCGGCCGCAGAGAAGGGCTTTCCTCCGACAGGATACACGAGCTTGGCACAGCGGGGCTTCTCCATGATCTTGGCAAAACCCGTATTCCGAATGAAATTCTGAACAAGCCCGGCCGCCTTACACCGGAAGAGTTTGAGATCATGAAGAAGCACAGCGAATACAGTTATATGATGATCAAGGATAATCCTGACATCTCCACCGATATTGCACTGGGTGTTCTCCAGCATCATGAGAAAATGAACGGAACCGGATATCCAAACGGAGTTATGGGCGGACTGATTCATCCCTATGCAAAGATCCTGACCGTCGCCGATATCTTCGATGCCCTGGTAACGGACCGTCCCTACAAAAAGGCCATGAAGCTCAGAGATGCAGTCGAAATTCTTATGACGATGACTGCAGCGCTGGACGAAAATGCCCTTCATAGTTTGCTCCATTCCATCATCCTCTACCCCGTGGATTCAGTCGTTACCCTCAGCAACGGAGAAACCGCGAAGGTCGTGCGCAACAATCCGGAACTCATACAGCGGCCTACCGTAGTCTCACTGAAAAACGGAAATGTATATAACCTTGCTTCCATTGACTGCCTGAACCTTGTCATTGAAAACTAAGCCATAACGAGATAAAACCGAACCATAAACGAATTGCCAAAGATTAATCCTTAAAAACGAGATAAAACACGCTGTGCGAGTTTTATCTCGCTATCGCGACGCTCGCCGCACACGAATACTTCGCATTCGGTTGCGGCTCACTGTTCGCGTAAATTAAAGCATCCCCTCCGGTGGATCAAATCCTCCGGAGGGGATGCTTTTTGTCAGCCCTGACCTTTCAATGTTTTCTTGTCAGCTCAATTCAATATTGATTTTCAATATTTATTGTCAGGATCGGGTTTAAACGCTTTCCCGTTTTCATTTCCGTCGCGCTTTGCTGACGGCATTCTCCCGACGTTCTTTTCGGGCTTTTCGTTCTTTACCGTTCCACTGTTATGCGTCTTCGATATCGAAACGTCTGCTTTTCTTTCCTCCGTCTTCTGAGCCTTCGGAACGTCTGTATTTCTTTCAAACGGCTTCTCAGCCTTCGGAACGTCCGCTTTTCTTTCAAACGGTTTCTCAGCCTTCGGAATATCCGCCTTCTTTACCTGCCGGCTCTGTGTCTTTCTATTCATGATGACAGGCTTTGGCGAATCAGCTGCCTTCCTGCCTTTCTCATCCCTCAGACGGAACTTGCCGATCATCTCCTTCATCAGATTAGCCTGTGAAGAAAGTTCCTCCGACGCGGCAGCGCTTTCTTCCGCAGTCGCGGAATTCGTCTGCACAACTGCAGAAATCTGTTCCAGACCCTGAGTCACTTCTCCCACGCCTCTGCTCTGCTGTTCGGAATCCGTGCTGATCTTTCCGATTAATTCTTTGATCTTCCGGGTACTTTCCGAAACATTAAGAAGGGAAGACGCGGTTTCGTTCGTCAGATTTCCGCCCTTCTTCACAGCAGCGACTGTCTCCTCAATCAAGGCAGCTGTGGACTTGGCAGCCTGCGCCGATTTGCCGGCAAGATTTCCCACTTCATCTGCAACCACAGCAAATCCTTTTCCGGCCGATCCTGCCCTCGCAGCTTCAATCGATGCGTTAAGTGCCAGAATATTGGTCTGAAACGCAATATCATCAATCGTTTTGATAATCTTGCTGATTTCTTCCGCCTTCTTCGTGATATCCTCCATCGCAGCGGACATCTCCCGCATCTTCTCATTGGAGTTCTCCACAGCCTCACCGGCCTCTCTGGACAAGCCGGCCGCCTCTTTAGCCCGATTCGCCGTATCATGAATTTTGCCGGAAATATCTGTCATCGTCTCCGACAGCTTCTCTACAGAAGATGCCTGCTCCGCAGATCCCTGCGCCAGTGCCTGTGCTCCGGAAGCCACCTGTCCGGCTCCGCTGTCTACCTGATCTGCCGAATCCTGGATTCTTCTCATATTCGAGTTTAATTTGTCTGTAATTACTTCCATCGAATCCAGCAGCGGTTTATATTCTCCGATATAGATCGACCGGTCGCCCTCCTCATACGCCAGATTTCCCTCTGACATCTCGAAAAGCTCCTTCCGCAGATCCGTGATAATCCGTTTCAGATTATCGACCATAGTCCTCATACTGTCTGCCAGAGAGCCGATCTCATCATGGTAATCATACTGCAGACGAACATCAAAGGAGCCTCCCGCCATGGTTTGCGCGGCTTCAGCTACATCCTGAAGCGGTCTCAGAGAGTTCCGGATCATCCGCATCGTCATGAAGATCATCACAGCCAGGGAAATAAGAGCCATAACCGTCACCATCAGCAGGAGATTACGGATATTCAGCATGTACTCAGAATAATCGATAGAGGTCTGCGCCCACCATGTATTTTCTCCGACCTTGATCGGATAGAACGCCCGCATTTTATGGTACTTTCCGCTCTTGATATTACAGACAAACGGTTTTCCCGTATTCATGCCATCCCTGACCTTGGCCATTCCTGATGAATCCAGGTACTTGCTGAAACTGACACCGATAGAATCCTCGAAATTGCTGTAAGCAATGTCGCCGCGATCATTAATTACATCAACAAGAATCGTTTTATAATTCTTCGTGCTGTCATCGTCCGTTATATCGAAAGCATCTGCCGCGACATCAACAAATACGACACCCACAGCGCTTCCGGTGTTCTGTTCCGCGTCATCCGCACTTGTCTCAAAAATTGGATAAGCTCCGGTGATCACCTTACTTTTCGTGAATTCATTATCGTACGGGTCAGAATACCTGACCTTTCCGCTGTCCAATACTTCCTGAATAACCGATATTTTCGAAATGCCATCCGCCGTAATCGGACTGGCCTTCTGAATCTTCTCGCTGTCCTTATTGACGATAAATCCATAATCCCCGGTATCCTTGTAAAAGCTGCTGTCCGGGAAATACACACCGATACTGGTGTATTCCGGGTGATCTGACAGTGCCGACAACAGGTTGGTCTCAATCGTCTGCTCCGTCGTATAGGCCATCTTACCAAGCTGTACATTCGGAACAATCGTACTGCGAATCAGCCCGATCTCCGCATCCGCCTTCTTTTTCTTCAAGGCATTAAATGCGCCGTTGATCGGGGTCGTCACACTCTCAATGCCGTCTGTAATATTTTGTATTCTGGCTCCGTTCCCCGATGAAATATCAGACAAATCATAGTTTGTCTGCTTCCTGATGATGCTGCCCGCAACCGCCTCCACACATAATATAGTAGCGACCAATGTTACCAGGATCATCGTCGCTATTTTCACAGTCAGCCGGACACGGAGGGGTGTATACTTCCAGTTCGCCTTCATGCCCATTCCATTGATTTTCTTTTTCATTTGCTCTCTCCCATATAGTATTAATCTCAGCTCTTCTTTTTTCTGGCCTTTCGGGCCTTTTCCTCGCTGATCGGCCTGGATTTCGGCTTTCTGATTCCTTTCCTCTTTCCCGGTTCTTTTCCGGCCGAGGGTTTCCGCTCCTCTGCAGTTTCCGGAGCTGTGTCTTCACCGCCCTGAACGGCTGCCTTCTTTTTCCTCCGCTTCAACACGAAGAACACGCCTCCGGCAGCAGCCGCCGCCAGAGCGGCAATAACCGGAAGCAGAAGCGGAATGCCCTTCTTCTTTCTTGCTCCTAAGCCCGATGATGCGGAAGTCGAGGAAACACCACGAACCGACAGGCTTTCCGAAGAATCCGAACGGACACGGCCATCCGGCTGTGATCCGGACGCAATGTCCCCGGACGATGTTCCGGAAACCGACTCCGCCGGAAGCTCTGAGCCGCCCCCGGAGTCCGCTTCGGACGAAGAGTCCTCTACAAAAGGTATATCGTCTTCTATCACATTTCCATCCGCATCCACAGTCTGAAAATAACGTGTAATAAGTGCGATTTTCTCTTCCTGCGCCTTTTTCTCCGCTTCCCTCTGAAGCTCCTCCTCCGAGGGCTGCAGCAGGTCCTTTCTTTGCGCTTCCTGCGATCCCTGAAGCAAAATATAACCGTCGGCAACATCTGAATAATTTGTATATCCCCAGATGTTGCCGCCGGAATCTTCCGTTTTCGATGTTATATGCAGTATCGTACCATCCGGAATCGGATCTCTCAGCACCTGTGCGGAATCCGCTGACGGCTTTTCCCGGAGAATTGCGCCTTTTCCGTCGCCGGACACCACCTTGATATAAAAATCCGGAGTTTTCTCTCCATCCGCATAAGCCGTGACTGCCGGCAGAACCGCGTTTCCCGGGTCCGCAAGCAGAAAGACCGCACAGGCCATAACCATAGCCGCAGTTATCCGGGCTCTCCTTCTCTTCTTTTTTTTCTCTCTGCCTCCGATGCGCGCACTAACCATTCTTTACGGCTCCCGATGTATCTGTCATTCCTGTGCTGTCATCCGTATGATCCTGTGCTCCCGACACCTTTTTGTCAGAAGAGTCCCTGTAATAATCCTCAAAAAGCTGATTTACAGCGTTCAGGGTTTCCTTGCAGATCTCGGGAAGTTTCTGCCCCCAGGCCTTTCCCGCCTGGCGATAGCCATCCTCCACCGCTGCCTGCAGCCGCTTCATCTTCTCCTGATCATCACCCGCCAAAGCGGCGGCAAAGGTAAAGATCCGTTTCGATGTTTCTTTCACACCGTAGTATCCGTTTTCACTGATATTTTCCTGTGCTTTCGTGCGAGTGGCCGCATCCACCGTATAGTTCCCGCTCGCAAGAAAATGCCAGATTCCATTGTTATCCACGCTCGGCGTGGCATTCGCATTCTGATACTCGCTTGCCTGATAGCCCAGCGATTTACGGATCATCGTCAGGAACTCATGCTGGCGGTTCTCCTGTTCCTCCTTCATCCGACTGACAAGCTCCGTCCGCTCATCCGCCGACATGCGGAATACATTTTCGGTTGCTGACGAATTCAATGCCGAGGCGCTCCGGATATACTGATCCCTTATCCCCTGATCCGCCGCTCTCCCGGCTTTTGCATCTGCTGAGCTCCCCGTCTTCTCTGTCTCCGAATTTATAAGATCGCCGAACAGTGAAACGCCGCTCTTTGAAGAATACCTCTCCTTCTTCTCGCTGCGGCGGATTTCGCGGTTTCTGCCGATACCGTTTTGATTAACCTCTAACGACATATCTCTATCCTCCCGGAATAACCAACATAGAACCTTATTATCTGAGATCCGGTATTGTATAAGTTATTTATCGGCAAAGCTCCTTGCTTATATAAGAGTATAAGAATAAGTATGCCAAAATCCCCTGCCGCAGTTCCGGAAGCAGGATGACTTTTCGCGTCAGATTCATTATAATTGTGAGAGATGTGACGATAATCAATTGTATGGATTCTGATTTGCATATCTTTTCCGGTATCTGCCGGATACTGAAAAGAATGGGAATTCGTCCCGGATCAGAGACCGGAAAGGAATAAATAAGTATGAGCAGACTGTTCGGAAACGAAGTGACTATGGATGAAAAGGCCCTTGACCTGCTCTGGGAACGCCAGAATATCACAGCCATGAACATCGCGAATGTGGATACGCCCCATTACAAGGCGCAGCGATTAACCTTTGAACAGGAACTGAGCCGCCGGATCCGCAGTACCGCCGGTACAGGCGAAGACGCGACGCACACGGAGCATGCCATCCGACGGGCATCCGGTTCCGTCGAAACAGACCCGAATGAGTCTTCGCGGCTCGATGGCAATAATGTAGACATGGATCAGGAGCAGGTTGATCTGGTCAAAACCGCCTATCAGTATCAAATGCTGGTAAATTCCATCAGCGGAGACCTGAAAAGGCTGGATTCCGCCACAAAATCATTCTGACCTGCCGCATAAAAAATTCATAACGAAACCGCGCGGCGGCAGCGGCTATACAGAAGGGAAACAATAACTATGGATGATAATATGCTTGAAGCCTACCTTTTTGAAGAAAACGAGCTTCTCGATAAGCTTGACGAGATGCTTGTAGCTGATGAAAAAGAAGGGGACTTCTCAACTGACGATGTCAATGAGATCTTCCGCATCATGCACACCATCAAAGGCTCTTCCGCAATGATGTCGTTCGATTCCATCTCGACGATTGCACATAAGGTGGAGGATCTGTTCTTCTTTATTCGTGACAAGGGCATCGACTTTGTAGGACCGGAAGACAAAAAAGATCTGTTCGATCTCATGTTCCAATCAGAAGACCGGCTTCGGTCTGAGGTTGAAAAGGTAGAGAACGGAGAGCCCCTCACGCAGAATACCGATGATTTTACCGCAACCGTAGCCGCTTTCCTCGACCGGCTCAAGAAGGACGAAAAAGCGGAGGAGGCTGCAGAAAAGGCTGAAGAGAAGACTGAAAAGAAGTCTCCAGAGGCTTCTGACACAAAGCAGACACCCGCCGCAGATGTGCTGCCGAAACAGGATGCTGCGGTCATCAATGCAAAAATCGCCGGCCTTCTCGAAGACAAAACAGCTGTTCAGTTCATCCATATTTTTCTCGAAGAAGGCGTCGGGATGGAAAACCTCCGTGCCTTCATGATTGTCAACTCCCTGCAGGACTGCGACATCTCATTCCGGGTATATCCAAAAAATCTCGACACCGACCCCGCAACCGCACAGGCCGTCATCGACAACGGCTTCTTCATTGCCCTTGATTCCGCCGATGACTGCAAGAAAGCAATCGGCGTGCTGCAGTCGCAGAACCACATCCGTTCCTTCGAGATTCTGGACGCGCCCGCCGCAGAATCCTCTGCTCCTGCAGAAAAAAAGAGCCTTGCTTCTGAAAGCCAGCCGCCGGTCCGCCCGGAATCCTCCGAGGGAAAAGCAGCCGCAGCCGCAAAGCATGACTCTGCTCCCGCCAAAAACGTGCCGCCAAAGAAGAACACGCCGATCAAGCAGAGTCTTATCAGCGTCAACCTGCAAAAGCTGGACAGTCTGATGAATCTGGTGGGCGAGATTGTTATCACAGAATCCATGGTAACCTCCTCTCCGGTTCTCAAAATGCTTCCGCAGGAGGCTTTCGACAACTTCAATAAATCCGCGCGCCAGCTTCGCAAGCTGACCGATGACCTGCAGGACATCTCCATGTCTCTTCGCATGGTGCCTATCTCCGGCGTGTTCCAGAAGATGAACCGTATCGTCAGGGATATGAAGTCCAAGCTTGGGAAGGATGTCAAGCTGACCATTATCGGAGAAGACACCGAGGTCGACAAGAGTATCGTCGACAGCATCCAGGACCCGATCATGCATATCGTACGAAACAGTATGGATCACGGTATCGAAGCGACCGCCGAAGAGCGTATCCGCGCCGGCAAGAATCCCCAGGGTGAAATCGTGCTCTCGGCGTCACATACGAGCAGCGAGGTTGTGATCTCTGTGTCGGATGACGGATACGGAATGGATTACAACGCAATCCTTGACAAGGCAGAACAGAAGGGCATCCTGACCAAGCCAAAGTCCTCCTACTCACCCAGAGAGGCTCTCGCACTCATTCTTCTGCCCGGCTTCTCCACCAATAAAGAAGTGACTGAATATTCCGGCCGCGGCGTCGGCATGGATGTAGTAAAGAAAAATGTAGAATCTGTCGGAGGAAGCGTAAGAATTGAGAGCGAATACGGAAAAGGCACCGTTATCACCCTGAAGATTCCGCTCACCATGGCGATTGTAGACGGCATGAAGGTAACCGTCGGCGATTCGATCTTTACCATCCCGATCTCAAATATCAGCCAGTCATTCAAGGTAACCGCAAGCGACCTCATACTGGATGAGACAGGAAGCGAAATGATCGAACGCATGGGCAACTTCTATCCGCTCGTCCGTCTGAACCGCTTCTACAATATTCCCGCGAAATACGACACCAACATTGAGGACGGCATCATGATCTGGGTCGAAGCAGGCGAGAAATCCTGTGTTCTCTATGCCGATGATCTGATCGGAGAACAGCAGGTCGTTGTAAAACCGCTTCCCACCTACTTCAACAACTACGACCTCAAGAGCGTCGGTATAAGCGGCTGTACGATACTCGGAGACGGTAATATCAGTATCATTCTTGATGTTGCGGGAATCTATTCAGCATCAGTTGAAAACGCGTAAGGAAAGAGGACAAGTAATGGACGATACAATCAAGAAGGAATCTCTCTCAAATGTTGTTGATGAGCAGCCGGCCGACGAAGAGGAAAATACTCAGAATCTGAAACGCTGTCTGGTCTTTGAGTCCGGGGGCCTCGTACTCTTTCTGAGCACGGAATACGTCATTGAGATCATCAACGATCATGCTATCACCTCTCTCCCCGTTGTACCCGAATATGTGAGCGGTATCATCAATCTCCGCGGACAGATTCTGCCCGTCGTGGATGTCCGCAAGCTGATGGGTAAGGAGGCGGCAGCCTACACCAGCAAGACCTGTATCATTGTACTGAACATTGATTCCGTACCGATCGGAATTGTAGTTGATAATGTAAGAAGCGTCCTGGACATTGACATCAATGAGATCCACCCGCTTCCGCTTAATCATCCGCAGAAGCTCGCAAACGGCATGCTTAAGCTTCCCGACGGAAAAACCGTGGCTATGTCTTTTGACTGCCATGCCCTGGTACGCGGATAAGCAGCTTCTTATCCTTCACCAACGAGATAAAACACGCTGTGCGAGTTTTATCTCGCTATCGCGACGCTCGCCGCACACGAATACTTCGCATTCGGCTGCGGCTCACTGTTCGCGTAAATCATAGTGCGGTCCACGAACCGGACGGATCTTCTTCGTGTCACAATAAGGTGACAGGTCCGTGTGCCTCGTGAGACCGCCTTTCTATTGCTGTATCAATATCCCCACGCAAAGGAGCGACAGCATGACACCTCTTACAAATGAAGATTTTTTCCTTCTGCACACCTATGTCCGACAGCACTACGGCATTGACCTTCACAAGAAAAAACTGCTGATTTCCAGCCGCCTTTCCGCCCCTGTGGCACAGCTCGGCTACACCTCGTTTCACGAGTACGTCCAGGACATCATCAGCGGGAGACGGCCCGATCTCATCAATCCCATGCTGGCCAGACTCACCACGAATTATACCTATTTTATGAGAGAAGAGGTACATTTCCGTTTTCTCCAGCAGACAGTTCTGCCCATGCTGGAACAGAAGCACAAAACCGACCGATGTATAAGCATCTGGAGTGCCGGCTGTTCCTCCGGAGAAGAGCCGTACACCCTGTCCATGTATCTTCTGGACTATTTCCGTGATAAAGGAAGCTGGGACACCCGGATACTGGCTACAGATCTTTCTAATGATATGCTTTTCCGCGCCTCTCAGCCGGTGTATAATGAAGAAAACCTCAGCAGTCTTCCTCCGGTATGGAAGAAGCGGTATTTTGTCAAGGGCAGCGACGGTCTGTACCGCATCACTTCAGAGCTCAGGAGCAATGTTCTCTTCCGTGAATTTAACTTAATGGATCCGATTCACTTTCGCAAAAAATTCGATCTGATCTGCTGCAGAAATGTCATGATTTACTTTGATCAACAAGTTAAGGAAGACCTTGTGCGCCGATTCTACCAGGCGACGGTACCGGGAGGTTATCTGTTCATCGGACACTCCGAGGGACTGAACCGGAATTCCTGCCCTTATGAATACATCCAGCCCGCTATTTACCAAAAGAAAGAGTAAGTACCTCAAATGAGTATGAATAACAGCTTAGAAAGAAACCTTATCGCCATCGGAGCTTCTACGGGAGGAACCGAAGCGATTCTGAGTATTGTAAGAGAATTTCCCGAAGATATGCCCGGTGTCATCATCACACAGCATATGCCGCCCGGCTTCACCAGGATGTACGCGGAACGTCTGAACCGGCTCTGCCGCATGACCGTCCGGGAAGCCCGGCACGGCGACGCGGTTGTGCCCGGCCAGATTCTTATCGCTCCGGGGGGCAGTCAGATGAGAGTGGTTCGGATCGGCAGCAGCTACAGTGTCTCTGTAACACAGGAGGACAAGGTCAACGGACACGCGCCTTCGGTGGATGTACTCTTCGATTCTGCAGCCACAGCCGCGGGCGCCAGAGCTGTAGGAGTCATCCTGACCGGCATGGGAGCAGACGGTGCTATGGGTCTTCTTCACATGCACCAGATGGGTGCGTATACCCTGGGGCAGGACAGAGAAAGCTGTGTAGTATATGGTATGCCGATGGAGGCCTTCCACCTCGGCGCGCTCGACCGGCAGGCCTCCCTGCTCAATATGCCTCTTCTGATACGGCAGGCAGTGGGAAGATAGTCCGCAAGGACAGATTCACAGGTACGGCTGCACAGGCGCAGATTTACAGGTACGGCTGCACAGGTAAGATTCAGATATAGATTAACAGGTACAGATTCACAGATACAGATTCTGATATAGATTCACAGGTACAGATTCATGAGAAAAATATCCTCGTCAGATGACGAAAATAACTGCGATCATTCTCCCCGCAGCCGCCGTTACCGGCTTGCTGCCGAAAACGCAAAGCTGGAGAAGAAGGGCAAACGCTACGGGCGGCTCATCCTGCTGGCAGCAATCGTATGTCTCTTCATTGCGGGATTCCTTTCAAGGCATCCCCGCAATCCCGATAGCCAGCCGGATATCTCCATTTCCGCAGCCGACAGTGTCTCGAACTCGGTGACCGGCGCGTCCGTGTCCTCCTCCAATTCTCCGAAATCAACGCAATAAACCAAACGGCGCACCCGCCTGTCACATGTAAACGTGACCCGGCGGGTGCGCCGTATTCTAAGCATTATCTCACTTATAAACTCTGACGATAATAACTTACCCTGATTCTTAAAAGTCCCATCGCTCAGACAGTTCTCCGTCTGTTATTCCTTTAAACGGAACTTCATAACCAGTTCATCCAGGAGCGTTGCCTGAGAAGAAAGCTCCTGGCTCGCAGCAGCGCTTTCCTCTGCTGTCGCCGAATTGGTCTGTACAACGGAAGAAATCTGATCAATTCCCTCTGTCACCTGCTTCACCTGAGCACTCTGCTCCTCGGAAGCCGCTGAGATCTGTGATACAAGAGCATCAATCTTCCGGAAGCTCTCCGATACCTCCTTCAGTGCGGCTGCGGTCTCATCTGTGATTCCGGCTCCCTTCTGCACTGCGGCGATCGTATCCTCAATCAGCTTCGCCGTATCTCCTGCCGCCTCCTGCGATTTCTTCGCCAGATTTCCGACTTCATCCGCTACAACTGCAAATCCCTTGCCTGCGGCGCCGGCTCTCGCAGCCTCAATCGAAGCATTCAACGCCAGAATATTGGTCTGGAACGCAATATCATCAATTGTCTTGATAATCTTGCTGATCTCTCCGGCTTTCTCCGTAATTTCTGTCATCGAAGAGGACATCTCATCCATCTTTTTGTTCGATATCTGAACCGCGTCATTCGATCCGCTGCTGATCTTCTCCGCCTCACCGGTCATCTCCGCCGTTGCTGTGATCTTCTTGGAGATATCACTCATTGTCTGAGAAAGCTCCTCAATCGAGGAAGCCTGTTCCGTTGACCCTTGTGCAAGCGCCTGAGCGCCGGAAGCCACCTGCTCAGATCCGCTGGAGACCTGCTCCGCCGCATTCCGGATGTCTTTCATTGTAACGGACAGCTTATCTGTGATGACCCTCATCGACTCAAGGAGTGCTGCATAGCTTCCCACATAGTACTCCTTGTTTTGCTCCAGATCCGGATCCAGATTTCCGGATGCAAGCTCACCCAGATGATTCGACAAATCTCCGATGATTTCCACAACTCTGTTAATGAAGCGATGGATAGAGCGGGCCAGCCGTCCGATCTCATCCTCCCTGTCATAAGAGAAGCTGACATCAAAGTTTCCTTTTACCAGTTCCTCGGCGCTATCTCCAATTGTTTTCAACGGCGCAAGCGCATTTTGCAGCATCTTCGAAAGCAGCACAATCAGGATAACCATAATGACTATTGCGCTGATATCCACGTAGATACACATTTTCACGACGGATGCATTATATTCTCTTACCGGAACTGCGCTTTGAATCCACCACGTCTCATCTCCCACCGTCAGAGGCTCATAAAATCTCTCTACCTCTCCGGACTTTGAAGATGTCTCGATCTGAAATGCATTTCCGCTCTCCTGTTTTGCATGAATTTTTGAATATGCATCTGCTGAAACCGTATCCTTATATGCCTTTCCGATGACATCGGTGTGGGTACTATACAGGATATATTCGTTCCCATTGATGATATTTACATACATGGACGGAAATTCCGTGCTTTTCGATGCAATAATCGAAAACGCGTCCGATTTGATATCGACAACAACGACTCCCATGAACTTCCCATTCGCAACGATCGGGAAATACTGAGATACCATAGTGACCCCGTCTTCTTCATAGGCGTTTGTCGTTCCGCTCTTCTGATTTTCCTTGGCCGGCAGATAATAATCCGCTTCAGAATAAGAATCATAATCCAGATTCTCGACAACATTCTGAGAAATGTCTTCCTTATTCACATACGGCGCATAGACCTCAGCGCTCTCAGAGAAGGCTCCCGGCTCAAGCAATACGCCCGCTCCCACAATATCATCATTATCCTTTACCGCACTGTATATGGTATTGACAATCGCTGTCTCCGCCGCAAACCTGCTTGCGGGAATCTCTTCGCCGGTAAGCTGACTCACATATCCCGCATTTGACTTTGCTTTCTTCTGATCGGAGCTTCCTCCATCCGTTTTCCAGGATGCAGTCATTTCCTCCTTCAGATCATCCGGCTGCGCATACATATTCGTCAGCACCAGCTGAATATTTTTGTTTACATCTGCGGAAATATTCATCAAGCCCTGAACCTTAGCCACACTTCCCTGGCTGATGGTGTCGAAATGCTCTCTGGTAGATTTCCTGATTGATCTTCCGACCGAAATGGTAATTAACAATGTCATACACAGAAATGACAAAAATAACACAACGGTCATAATCAGAGCGAGTCTCTTACTAAGGTCCATATTGCGGATACCCGCTCTTGCCTTCTTTCCTGAAGGCTGTTTACTATTGACGTTCATCTTCGCTGCTCCTTCTGATATGTTTAATGAATTCCTCACGCAAGCCGGCGTGTTGATACCTGATCTTGCTGCTGATATCTATAATATCGGCTGTTTTCAACATATCTTAAGGAATTGCTGACAAAATACTTGCGAAACGCCGCCGAAAATTGCTGTAAAAACAGACGAAATATATCATCCCTTCTTGTCTACGATAATTCCCTCGTACTTAAGCATCTCTGCAAACGAATCCAGAAGCTCCTCGGAAGGGATCTCCCGGATTACTTCTTCTGTATCCGGATCGACAACAGTGATCGCATACCTTTGAACATCCTCACGATATTTCACACGGACACTCCGCGAACGTATCATTTCCTTTAGACGTTCCAGTTGTTCCTTCTGGTTTGTATCTTCATCGGACTGAAGTTTCTCGTCCTCCCCTCCGGAATTTCCCTTACTCTGTTCATCTACAGATGAATTCACTTTGTCTTTCCGATTCGCCAATATCTGTTCCATCTGCTCAGCTGCGGTTTCCCAGACATCCTTTTCTGGACGAACCGCGCCTATGCCACGAATACCTTCTATTTCCATAGATCGTACCTCCTTGTCGGTGTGGCTGATAAAACCTCTCCATTATTGATATCGGCAACAAAACAGGAATCATAAGCGGTCGGTGCATGGAGAATGAAGCCGGAAGCTGTATTCTTGTCTGCATTACCTACTTTTATCTAATGCTTCCGAGCACATCGCATACTGATGCCATAAAAAATACCATTCTCCCTGGCCTATAGTCAGATCGGTATATCTGCACATTTTTTCTTTATCCTGAAACATTTTCAGTTCGTATGGATACTCCAAGGACCAGGGTTTAGGTCCGCCGACGAAATGAACAATTGCAGGCCGAAATGGAACAACATGAAAGACATTATACCAACCCATCATAAAATTATAAGCCGTACTAAGTAAGACATCCTCTTCCGGATAATGCCAGTATTTGATATCCCCCAGAAAGCATGCGCTCATGAATCCCTGATCACCGAAATAAGCACGATCCGGCATTCCTTGAATCCGGCAGAAGTAGTTCGCCATATCCAGATAATCCTTTTCATCAAGCTGTGTATCCCTGAATTTATTAATATTGATCATATAGGATCCGGAATTAAACGTACTGTCAAGGATCTTGTTACGATAATCCTCTACCAGAAGGTCTGATTCATTAAAAAAGATGACCGGCTTCCCATCCTCGGAATATGAACGGATATTGCTCGTTATAATCAGATTGTCATTGAAATCATCGTAATAAAAGGGAGCTATATCATTGACAATCATCACATCACCCGCATCAACATACAGGATTCTGTCAACGCTTTCCGGAAGATAACGGTAGGCGCATAAAGAATAATACGCCTCACCCGCCCAGCTTCCTCCATGACTTGCTATCTGATCATAGATTTCTGCTTTCTCAACTGCTACATCATAAAAAGAGATATTGTCTATTTTTGCGGCAAAATCTCTGATACTCTCAACGTTAATTCCCCTATGGAAAAAATAGAAATCAACATCTGCATCCTTTAAATTTTCTCCGATGGAATAGAGCAGTATCTTTACCTGCCTGAAAAGATTCACATCACTTGAAGTCATGATATAGTATTTTGTTCTCATGCGTAGTTTTCTCCCAATCAATACTAATATTTGTTTGCATGGCCTGACCTGAAATAAATCTCAATCTCTTTCTTAAAGGTGCCAAATACATATGCTTACATACGGAGGACCAGATAGTGTCAAGTATTTTGTGTAAACAGCCCTTGATTTCTTTTGACAGTGTTTACTGTTTTATTACGCTGTCTCCAGTTGGATTGAATTCTCTTCAACTGGCGAATGATATTCGAACATCTGTAAGATCTCTGCAGATACCTTCCTGAATTCTCGCTGGATTCGATCGGCATAGTCACGATTCAGCTCACTATAATAACAGCATACAAAGTGCTCCAATGCGTCCTCGTTGGGAAACTGTTCCTTTACTTTGGATTTATGTTTAAGCCCTTTGTTGCTGCGTTCTATCAGGTTTGTGGTATAGATACTGCTTGCTGTGCTTATCCCAAAAGGCTTTGAGTTCTTTCTTTGCAGCATCTACCGAATCTGCCTGATAGACAGACTTTAGGTCGCCCAGGACTTCCTTGCGATCTTTGTTTCGGATGTAACGGGCCATAGTTCTGCTCAGATGTACCCAGCACTGCTGGTGCTCTGATTGGGGAAGCTGACGCTTTACAGCATCACATACTCCTTCCAGGCCATCAGACGCAAACAGGAGCACCTGCTTTACCCCACGCTGCTTTATACTACCTATCATCTCCTCGTAATTAGCGGCGGATTCCGTCGGATAAAGCTCATAATCAATTATTTCACGGGTTCCGTCCGGCGTGATTCCAAGAAGAACATGAAGAGGCTCCTTAGCTACACTGTCTCTGCGAACGTTCAGATATGTGGCATCCATAAAGATGACTACATATTTTTCCGAAAGAGGCCTGGAGTGGAATGCTCTGACCTGATCCGCCACTGCCTTGGAAATATTGGATACCGTGGAAGCTGAGTAATAATGGCCATACAGCTTTTCAATCAGATCAGAGATTTCCCTCGTAGTAATGCCTTTTCTATAGAGAGTGATGGTCGTTGTTTCAAAGTCATCTGTTCGCCGGGAATAATCAGGAATCAGTTGCTGATCGAAGCTGCCATTACGATCACGAGGAATCTTAAGGTGAAGCTTACCATACTTGGTATCCAGTACACGAGTATAGAATCCGTTGCGGCTGTTGCCGGTGCCGTAGCCATCGACACTGTTTTTCTCATAACCAAGGAATTCTGTCAATTCGATCTTTAGAAGATCATTGATGGCATCTTCCAGATGAGAACGAAAAGCTTCGCCAATTGACTCTTTTTTTAATAGCGCTGACATCAGTTCTGTGTTAAGCTCAGACATAAGGGAACCCTTTCTTTGTGTTTTGTGTGGTGCTTAACACTATATAAAATTGGTTCCTTTTTCTATACTTAGGAACTACGTTTACACAAGATATTTTATGCTATCTAATGACCGCGATCGAATACATATTTATCCATCTGCTTTCAAAATGGTAAGTATAAATAATCGGTACTGCCGTACAGGTGGTTTTCTCAAGCCGGAATATTCATATCTTTCCGCCAATAACGTCAATCATAGTGTACGCATTCCTCCATTATGATGTGGCCATTGTCTACGGACGCCACAACGACATTTGCTTTTCCAAATCTCATTCACATTTGAATCTTTCTGACAAAATTTGAAAAAGCTCTGAACCGCCATAGCTCTCCAGTAAAAATCCATATGATCAATCATACAAAAGAAACTCTGCATCAGTGAAACCAAGGTTTAACAGAGTTTCCCGTATCTGTTTATAAAATGTACTTGCAATAACGATTTTCGCAAACTTCCCTTTGTAATGAATCAACTGCTCTGGTTTCTCTATTTTGATTCCCTTTATCGTGCTTCCCCACTTGTTCGGATCGGCATCGACGATACACACAACAGTTGAATTGTAATTTAAAATGTGATCTATAGCACTACATCCTGTTCTACCGGCACCATACACTGCATAGTTCTCATTTTTCTGAATCCTCATGCCGGATGTATCCTCTATACTTGAAGAATCAAAGGCAATCTTCTTCTCAACATTCCAAGCGTCAGCTATCTCTTTAAATGATCCGGAATTGGTGATTCAGTCATACCCTAACGATCTGATCGATCTCGCCTCTTTAAGAAACAATGCTGCAATACCTTCATGTTCATCGCTATTTACTAGGTCGGATTCTTCCATTCCTAAATCCGTCATCATAAGCGTACCCGGATTAAAAATAAGTTCATCAAGCCGCTCCACCGTATCCTTTTTCAGACAAATCGGGCCTGAGAGATAAATGATCGGACACAGTGTTTTCGATTTCTGTAATGCATGAGCGAATGCGTCACCCCAACAGTGCTTTCTCGTAATGGCATTGACATTATCATGCAATTTTGTATTTACCGCAACCTGCTTCTCCATTCCGTTATCGCATAAAACGAACACATCTTTAAAATCACCGGCGAATTTATCTATCCATCCGCTCAGTTTCGCTAGATCTGTCTCTTTATAAATATCTATGACTACCTCAAAATTTTCTGGATAGAGAATTGATCGTTTTCTGTTAAATCTCGACATGAAATCATCGTAAAACATCTCATGTCTGATTCCCAACGCTCCATTCTCGCTCTCCTTTGCTATCTTTCCGTTAACTATTTTTACTCTGTTTATTCTCTCAGGATGATTGCGAAGTTTGGGCGAATCAATTTCTTGAAGCTTTTTATACATAGTATCTGATACATCATCCACCCAGTCATTGGCGTTTCGGGTAAACGTATCGAGGCAGAGGCCACAGTATTCGCACATCTCAAGCTGCACTCCAAACGAATCCGGCGTCCTCTTCCACCATCCCGGCTCGATCGGCCAGCCTCCCGGCCCGTTGAATAGCATATCAAGGGCTCCAGCTACTTCACAGAAGAACGCTCCTTTGGGAGTGATCGTCGCGCTCCATACATTCTGAGCCCAGCAGTTATTGCGTAACTCATACCACTCACTATCGGGAATATTCAGGTCTCTCCGATTAATCAGTATCGGAGAATGATACATTACGTTTCCATGATCATTGACGGCCTGAATCTTAAACACGTCCTGGATCAGTTCATAATATTTTTTATATGTAGGCACCATCGCCGTCCACAGTCCGGCGCCTACGTTTGTTTCCCTGTCACCCGTATGGTATTTGTACACCTCAGTTTCCTGCTTGTTTTCAAGATATATCGATTCAATGAAATCCTTTTGCGGCTTTATGAGTGATTTATACTTCTTCGCATACGGTCCCGTCATCTTTGAATTCAGATACTCGGCAAATTTCTCGAATTCCGGGTGTATGGTGGGTTCTCCGCCCATAATTCCAATTGTCCCATGATACCCTTCCAGAGAATCTACGGCACGCTTAAAAGTATCGAAATCCATAAAAAAGGGCGTCTTGTGATGTCCACAGAATCTCGTGCAGTTAGAACACTGGTACAGGCAGGCATTGGTAATATCGATCTGAATAATTCTCATATCCTGAGGCGACTTCATACGTTTTCCTCCACTTTCACTGATAAAATCATTTGTAAACACAGACTATTCCCATGGAAATTCCTGAAATGAACCAAAGTCCTTTCCCTCAGTCAGCCCGAGCTGAATGAGGTTCTTTTCAATATCGTCTTTATAATTGAGCGAAGCAATATATACTTTCTCAAACTCACTTCTCCGCCTGATCATTTCTTCCGGCGAAACGATAGGTGTTCCATCAATGCTTCCACCCCATTTGGCAGGATTTGAATCGGCGGCAAATAGCACCTTTGCGTTAAATGCATTTATCTCCCGTTTGGCACACGCGAAATTATTTCCCGCTCCATATAATGCATACGTCTTTCCTTCTTCGATTGACAGGGATGGATCTGACAGTTTAAAAGCCTCTCTGTCAAAAGAAAAGATGGGAACCGTCGGTTCATGCCTTTTCTCAAGTTCTTTGTTTATCGCATTGAATGCCTTTTCATAGAGCAGCTTTAAATGCATGAAATGCTGGTTCTGATCATCTTTGCCGAACTCTGTGATATTCGCCATCTTGTTGTGCCTTCGATAAAAAGAAAGAGGCTCGTCAACATAATGAATATCACAGTAATTCTGTGCAAAACACTTCACATAGCAGTCTGCAAATGTCATAAACCCATCCTCGGGCATAGGAAGGATTTTTTCCATGATCTCCCTTGTCCCAGACATACAAGATGTGATCAGGTGATAGGTATAGATATAACCATACTTATGATACAGTTCATCCCGCTTTTTCACATTTCCCTGCGGGGCAGTCTCTTTTATTATTTTATCTTTTGAGGTATTGCTCATACGGGAATGTCCGATAAACGGATATTCCTTATGTAATTCTGCTAACCTCTCCAATTTATTCGGAAAGAAATAGTCATCTGAGTCAAGAAATGCAATGATATCTCCTTTTGCAAGTTTGAATCCCACATTAAATGCGGCAGCCTGCCCGCTTGTCGGTTTCATGACTGCCGTGATCTTATCAGGTCTTTTATTCAGATATGAGAAAATCACGCTCCTTGAATTGTCTGTCGAGTCTCCATCGACAATAATAAGCTCAAAATCCTGATAGGTCTGGTTCAGAACAGATTCAATGGCTTCCCCTATAAATTCCCCGTGGTTATGATTATTTATCAGTACCGAGATCATAATGTCTCCCTCTCACATTTGTTTACCTGCATGTTCAATCCCATATCTTCCAGGGCGCCTTGCCACTGTACCAGAGTTCTTCCAGCTGTTCCTTTTCTCTCTTCGTATCCATGCACTGCCAGAATCCGCTGTGGTGATAGGAATCTACCTGTCCCAGAGATACTAGTTGCTGTACAGGTCCCTGTTCAAAAACAGTAGTATCACCTTTTATATAAGAAAAGATCTGCGGTTCACAGATCATGAATCCCCCATTGATCAGTGATCCGTCATCGTCGTCTTTTTCACGGAATGCGTTTACCTGACCATTCTTTCCCACATCCAACACACCTTTATGCTGAGCCATATTAACAGCTGTAATCGTCAGATATTTCCCCCCTGCGCGATGAACCTTCAAAAGTTCGGATATGTCCACATTGGATACCGCATCTCCATAAGTCAGGCTGAATGTTTCATTCCCGACATATTTCTGGATTCTCTTTATTCTTCCCCCCGTCATGGTATTCAACCCCGTATCCACCACAGTTACCTTCCATGGCTCTGTGTGCTTATCATGGACAATGATCTTATTTTCTTCAGAGAAATCGAATGTGATATCGGATGTATGTAAAAAGTAGTCCGCAAACCACTCTTTAATGACATGCTGTTTGTATCCCGCGCATATAATAAAGTCTGTGATACCATACTTTGTGTATATCTTCATAATATGCCACAAAATAGGCATGCCTCCGATCTCGATCATTGGTTTCGGTTTATACTGTGATTCTTCCGATATCCTTGTACCGAATCCGCCCGCCAAAATAACTGCCTTCATGTGCTTTTCCCCATTATTATTGAAACTCAGGCTATATGTTCAAAAAATCCCTGATCTGCGATTCCATACATTGCTCGATATTGCCTTTCAAACTCCAAGTCTTATACCATTCCACTGTTGCCTTCATAGCACTTTGCAGATCCCATCTCGGATTCCATCCCAACTTCGTCTTTATTTTTGAGCAGTCCAGCTTGAGGAAATTTGCCTCATGCACTGCTTGTTTCATTCCGGCATCTCTCCAGGAGATACCATCTCCCCAGGCATCAACGAACAAATCCACGAGTCTTCCCGTTTCATAGCAGTCCCTTTCTTCCGGCCCGACATTATAATATCCCGCAAGATTCCTGTCTTCTTTCTGCTTCGACGCAATCATCAGATAAGCATATAACGGTTCCAACACATGCTGGTATGGCCTCACAGAGAACGGGTTTCTAACCACGATTTCTCTGTGATCTGTCGTCGCTCTTACACAATCCGGAACGATCCTGTTTTCTGAGAAATCTCCGCCTCCAATAACATTTCCGGCCCTGGCTGTTGAAACAGCCGGCCCGTCTGTAAAAAAGCTTCTCCGATAAGAATGTGTGACCAGCTCAGAGCATGACTTTGAATTTGAATAAGGATCAAATCCATCCAGTTCTTCACTTTCTCTGTAGCCCCAGCACCATTCTCTGTTTTTATATACTTTGTCTGTGGTTACGTTTAAAAAGGATGACACGCAATTTGTAAGCCTGACACACTCTAGAATATTCACCGTGCCCATCACATTTGTTTCATATGTATATCTCGGATTCCTGTAGGATTCCAGCACAATCGGCTGCGCAGCCAAATGAAAGACGAATTCAGGTTTGGTTCCTTTGAATGAGGCATATAATTTGTCGTAATCTCTGATGTCGCCCTCAATAAAATGAATCTTCGATTTAATATCAGCCAGTTCAAACAACGAAGGATTGGTAGGCGGATCAAGTGAATAACCAGTTACATCCGCTCCGATCATCGACAGGAAATAGGCGAACCATGATCCTTTGAAACCGGACACACCAGTAATAAACACTTTCTTATTTTTATATTCAGATAAAAAAGCATTATCCATCTCTGTCACTTCAGTCCCCCGTACTTCCGAATAAACTCATTAAAACTCTGAAGATTTTTGTCCTTATCAGCCAATATGAGCTTATCCCTTCCACCAATTTTATCAATCGGCCAGTTCACATTGATCACAGGATCATCCCATTTGATTCCGTCATCATATTCGCCGTAAAACTTTTCCGCGCATTTATAGCTTACAATGGAATCCTCGAGTACCAGGTAGCCGTGGGCGCATCCTCCCGGTACAAGTATCTCATTGTGCTTATCACCGATCAGATCAAATCCAATCCACTTTTTGAATGTGGTGCTGTCCGGCCTCAGATCCACAACGACATCATATACATGTCCGTAGATACATCTCACAAGCTTAGGCTGCTGTTTTATCCTTTGAAAATGTAATGCCCGTATGACGCCCTTATGGCTTGTTGTATAAAACACCTCCGCCAGATTAAATAAAATACCGTTTGATTCGAACACTTCCTTTGAAAAATCTTTGGTAAAGCAGCCCCTTATATCGTCGGCATTGAACGGTGTTACCTCTATTAGCCCTTCTATCTGCGTCTTATTAAATTCAAATTTTTTATTCATTGTGCCGCCCTCTTATCTGCGTGACTTTAACCATTCAACTGTATTCCTGATTCCCGTTTCAAATGATACTTCCGGAATAAATTCGGTATCAGTTGTCAATTTAGCGATGGAGTAATCTTCCTCGGAAAGTGATCTTCCATTATATGGAATTTCACCCAGATACAACGGAATATCGGGATCTATAGTATCCCTGATTATCCTGATATACTCTTTTAATTTTCTCGGATGCCCGCTTCCAAGATAATAAGATGTACCGCTGTGTCCATAGAAGGATGCTGCGACCAGTGCCTTGACCGTATCGCTGATATAGTTCAGATCATACAGCTGTTCCCCGGCTGTAAATGCGGCCCTTTCACCTTTAAGCATTTTCATACATGCCATATTTACAAAATTAGATGTTGTATTTTCCTCGCCAAATGTATTGGCCAGACAACACCATACATATTCCATCTCATTCTTGCAGCACAGAGTTTTCGAGAACAGGTGCGCAGATAATTTTGCCGTTCCGTAATTGCTTACTGCATTCGGTGTACTACCGTCACAAAGGTGATAGTTCAATACATCTTTTTCAGCCAGTGTTCCAACGCCGACAAACCTTTTTACGCCGATTTTCTTTAATGTATCGATTGTTCTTAAGGTATTGGTTATATTACTAATCTGCAAGATATAATCCGCGCGTTCAGCTCCTGACGTACCGGCCCATGCCAGATGGATACAACAGTCAATATCATTGTCTGTTATCATCTGAGAGAGCTTATCTATTTCTTCCTGAGGACAAAAGACGATTTTAACGTTTATAAGCTCGTCCATCCCCAATATATCCGAATTTAAATTCCGGACCACTGCATAAACTTTAACATTCTGCCTGTTCAATTCCCGAATCAGTGCTTTGCCGATAAATCCGCTTGCCCCGGTAATTATACATTTTCTGATTTGTTCGTCAGCCATCCGTGATCCTTTCTCAAATAATACGAACTATTTTTTTCTCGTTCCCTGTTCTCTTAGAGATTTCACAAAGTTTAAATTGTCCAATAAATTACTGATCGGAAGAGTTGTTCCTGATAATTCCCGATAAATTTTCTCATCAAAACTCAAAATGGTAATAGATACATGTAAGTTATATTTTCCTAAATTAGAAATCTGTTCCCAGTTTTCACGATTAAACAACGATCCATTTGTTTCAAGCGCAGCTGAACACTCAGACGCAGGAGCAACAGGGTTCCATTCTGATAATATTTTTAATATATGTCTGCTGGTAAACAGTTCGCCAAGGCCGTTGGCACTGATATGCTTAATATAAGGAAGAACTTTTCTGATTTCTGCATCGACTTTATCTAATTTTTCTTCCCGGATCATCTGATCCGCCCTTTTCATGCAGTCCGGGATATTGCACATCACACAACGGTAATTACACACATTTTCATATGCCAGATATAATGAAGTCGGAATTCTGGGAACAGAATCTATCTCCACCATATGTTCTTCTACATTGTTAGACACGCATTAGGATTGCAATTGGAATAATCCTGATTCAAATGTCTGTCTCGAATCAATTTGGCCTGTGGGCTGTTGTATACTTCCTCCAGCGAACTGTCTATGAGTGAACCTATCACTCCGCCATCAAGTTGCCATCCACAAAGTCTTACATCTCCATTTTCATTAATAATCTGCACGAAATCCAATGCATTTTGACATATTCTCATTAGTTTCCCCCTCTCATCCCTCTCGAATTTTAATTCTTATAAAATTCGTCAACAAATCTTTCCGGCAGGTAAAAAAGCTCGAAATTCTCCTTAATCATCTGTTCATCCCAGTCCCACCATTTGATCTTTAATAATTTATCAATGAGTTCTTGTCCGAAACGATAACGTATTACTCTTGCAGGCACCCCCCCAGGCCGTCCGAAAACCTTGATTTTCTGTGGCCTGACAACCAATTCTGGCATAAAATATGCCCATTTTTCATGCACATTGAAAGCTGAATAAAGTACACAGTTTCAGAAGA
>NZ_JBQKGL010000014.1:0-82556 GCF_052118825.1 Bilifractor sp. LCP21S3_A7
AGGTGGAAGTGCCGTAAGGCATGGAGCTGACTGTTACTAATCGGTCGAGGGTTTGACCTGAAGCATAAGTTGGAAGGAAAAGAGGGAATCCGGAGACGGATTCCCGGGAAGAGTTTGTGTGTTCAGTTTTGAAGGTATGTGTTGATCTACTGAAAGTCTGCGTCGGCAGGCTTTTTTTTGTTATGGACTTTAGCCAGGACCGAACCACCCGTTTCGCAGGTGGCGGCGATTTTATCAGGAAGCAGCTGCATCGGCAGACTTTTTTGTTTATAAGGATGGAGTTGCTGCAGCGACTGTCTCAGCTTTCCAAGAGATCCGACGTCATAGATAATGGCATCACGAAAAAAGCACCGCCGTAAGATCGATAAAGACATCACGAAAAAAGCACCGCCGTAAGCCGAATTCATCCGGTGTACAGCAGCGCTCAACTTGTTCAATATTCACTTCACAAATTTTTTTTGAATTTTTCCTTTAGATCACTGATTGCCTGGAGTTCATCCTGATCAGTGACTTCTTCTATTTTTTCTTCTTCACGGACAAGCATCAGAACAAAGCTCACGGCGAGCAATGCACAGGAGATCCAGATGATCTGCCTTCCTGTCGGTGCAGTCCCGGCTCCGACACGGGAGGCAAGAAAGCCTCCGACACCAGCACCCAGAACAAAGACCAGGATAACCAGAAAATACTGCGTGCATCGTCTGAGATGCTTTCTATCCTTTGTACGAAGATAGGCACTCAGTGCGTCCATCCCGCTTCGAAGATTTCCAATGCACATTGTACTTGCGTATGCGTAACCGTTAACCTTCCGAAATGCCTGAACCTGCATTGCGCAGGCCATAGAAGTCAGGGCATTGGCAAAGACGTTGATGATATCATTGATCGGCAGAAAACCAACCACCAGGAGCATCAGGATCTGGAGCAGAACGATAACCTGTCTCCAGTGAATCATCCCGTTTGACCGGATTCTTGCGCGGATCTGTTCGGCAAGGAGAACACCGAGCGCAAATGCAGTCAGCGGGATCAGATAGTGCAGAGCTCCGGTCACGTCTCCGATGAAAAAATGCTGTGCCATAAGAACCAGATTTCCGGTCTGCGCATTCGCGAAAACCCTGCCTCGCACGAAATAGGAGTAAGCGTCCTGCAGTCCTCCCGATGCAGTAAGCACGATCATCACCGCATTTGATTCAGACATCTGAATGTGTTTTCTTTTCTTATGATAAGTTACAGGCTGTTCCAAATCAAATTCCTTCTTTTCTTAGCGTACCAAACGAATATTGAGCGGCCAATAAAACGCCTGATCTGATGCAGCTGAATACGAAAAAGCCGCATACAGATAAGTATTATAGTTCATCAGAAGAAAAAAACAACCTTGAAAAACAAAAGGATGTATAACTAAAGAGCTGAACTTAAATGACTGAAATGAAAAGACAAAAGACACGAGATCAAAAGACCAAAGATCAAATGACTGAAATCAAAAGATCTGAAATGAAAGGACTGAAATCAGATGTCCGAACATCAAAGACAGAACGTCAAAGATAGAACGTCAAAGACAGAACATCAAAGGCAGAACATCAAAGGCAGAACATCAAAGGCAGAAACATGCAGAAAAAGCGGCAATGAAAAGAGGATGTTGATTTTCTCGTCATCAACATCCTCTTTTAATGAACTGCCCTTATCGTCTCTACTTTCTTTATCATTATGATTAACCTCCTTTTCTTTTATTTATCGGATGGTTACTTAGGCCTTGATCAGATGTGCAATGGACTTCTCCTCCGTTTCTTTTGCTTTCTTTTTGTTGTTAACTATATAATACAGACGTAACGTCTGTTTGTCAAGTATTAATCTGAAAATAAAGCGAATTATAGAGTATATATAGATTAATTGAACGTGCACACAAGAATATACAAAAAAAGAGCCGCTGCCTGTTGATATCAGACAGAGGCTCCTTAAATGGGGGAGATGATCAAGATGAGGTAATCATCCTGAACCAAGGTTAAAAAACTTTGCCTTGATTTGGTGTGATTATAACAACAGCCGGGCTTCATTGCAAGCAATTTCATTGAAATAATTCCGAAAACTTTTACGAAAACAGCCTGATATCTAAATATATGCTATATGCGTTTGAATGAGCTTGAAATCGCGATCGTCCCGATCAAACATGCCACCTGAAATATCAATGAGAACAGGTGTCGATGTACAATTGAAATAATTTCAGAGGACATCGCAGGAGGATATGGTTTATGCTGCGCGGTTACATAACAGGGATGTTTTCAGTATTAATGATTAAAATATCTGTCGAATCTTCGGATTTTTATTTATCTTTCCGAATGAAATGTGCTAAAATTATAAATATGTGAAATGTGTAAGGGCTACTTGGGCTATGTCTTTAAATGAGAGGAAGTTCAAATGAACATTGACAAAACAAATGAAATCATCAATTTCTATATTGACAAGTTTGACAAATCAGCCGGGAAAGAACATGACGAACTCTTCAAGTGGCGCTCTGCGTGGAAGTGCAGAAAATACTGGGATCTGGAGAACGCGGATTTTGCCGGGATGTTCCAGTCCTGTTTCAAGGACAGTGGCAGCCTCATCTCCAGCAGCTTCTGGTGGCCGAACAACGGCATCATGATGCTCTGTGATGAACGCAGCAATCATCAGGAGGCAGTCCGTGAGGCCTTCCGGATCCTCACGGAGGAAACGGAAGAGGATGACAAAGCACGAGGAGAACACACCTTTACATTTATACACAAGATCAACAGTCTCCTGGAAAGCCGGTCAAACGGTAAAGGTTATCTTCAGAATTCACGTTCCGCGCTTTCTTACCTCGGACTGATCTTCCCGCAGAAGGACTTCATCTACAAACCGACGACAGCATCGAATTTTGCTGATTCTGTCGAATTTTCCGAGAACTTCAGCAGTGGAAAGGCCTTTCGTCTGGATGCCTACTACCGGATGTGCCGTGAACTTGCCGAAGTGATCCGCACTCGCCCGGAGCTTCTCGAAATCGTTCAGAAAGAATTGATCAGTCAGGCTGAGGAATACAACATGCCGGGGCTTGAAAGCATTGATCCTGAATGTCACATCCTTGCATTTGATATTATGTACACAGCCGACACCTATGATTACTACATGGATCACCCCTTCGTTCATCGGACCAAGGCATCCCGCACAAAGCAGGAGAAAGAAGAGAAGAAGCAGGAAATTGAAAATGAGATTTCTTACATTGAGGATCATATCCGGATGCTGAAGGATCAAATCGGAAATGCAGACAGCGCGGATATAATTGGAGCATCTGTCTCTCACAGAAAGTTCGGGGAAGGAAAGATAACCAGTCAGAACGATGACAAGGTGACCGTTGCGTTCCCGGCAGGAAGCAAGATTATGAGTCTTGCCTTTCTGACTTCGAACCACATGCTGGATGATACCGGAGTTATGGAAAGCTACAACAACCGGATGCATCTGAAAAATGAGCTGGACACCTACCGGGCTAATCTTGCCATCAAGAATTCCGAGCTTGCTTACTTTATTCAGAAGAATAAGACCCGGAAGCAGCTGCAGGAGGAGGAAGAGGAGAGGGAGCGGCTCTCTCTTGCAAAGAAAAAGGCGAAGGCACAGCAGTAAGTCTGGAAGGCAGACTATCCAACAAAGAATCAGAAATTAATGTTCACACAAAGAAAAAGAACGAGATAAAACACGCTGCGCGAGTTTTATCTCGCTATCGCGACGCTCGCCGCACACGAATACTTCGCATTCGGCTGCGGCTCACTGTTCGCGTAAATAAGAAAAAACGGGTGTTCAGTCATCCGTTTTTTCTGTATAATAGTAAAAAGACATCAGAAAGGTAACTGGAAACCGTGCAGAACAGAGCAAAACGAGGAATTGAAAATACCGCATTCTCGGAACAAAAGACCGAAGAATACGGATATTCAGCGAATGCGCTCCGGTTCATAGCACGGATCACTCTTTTCTTTTTTCTCTCCGCATTTATCGGAACCTCATTTCTATGTATGTTTCATAAATCCTATGCGATCGGAACCTACAGCGGGCAGGTCAGATGGAAGGAAACAGAGACCAATGATCTCTGGAAATTCTATCAGAGCTCGCTTTCGCTGGTCAATCCTGACGACCCGGAATCTGATCCGAACGTCATGACGTACACGGGAAGTACCTTCGACGACAATTATTACAATCTGATCAACAGCACGAACAGCTGGTCTCAGTTCCGCTCCTTCAGCAGATCCCTGTATCAGAACGATTCCTATGTGATTCCCGGCCTCAGACAGACGAACGTCTCCGGAATGGCAACGCCCTATATGGTGCCGCAGGGAATCTGCATGGCCGGAAACTATATTCTGATTTCCGCATACAGTTCTTCAGATAAGGTATGGACAAGCTCCGTAATCTATGTGCTTGACCGGGACACCGGAAAATACCTCACGACCCTTGCGCTGAGCACCCGCTGTCACGTCGGCGCGCTCGCCTACAGTACAAGAACAAACCGTGTCTATATCGCGGACTCCAGTCTCAAGGATGAGCGGGTACCCAGGACGAACAAATCGGATCAGCCGGAAAACCCGACCGGCGTCTACCGCATATGGCAGATCTCCATGCGTGATCTCCGGAAGTATGTCAATCAGAACAGAGATTCTGTCTATGTACCTCTGGTCAAGTATTTGTCCTGCAATACCATTCCGTCTTTCATCTTCATATATAAGAACACACTATTTGTCGGGAGCTTCAATGCCAACAGCTTCTATCCGAGAAGCTACGCGACAGCCTACAGCCTGAAGACCGGGAAGGTCGTGACATACAAGCTCTATCTCAGCTATTTTACCCAGGGAGCGCAGATTGTGAAACATAAAGGCCGTCTGTATGTGATCACGTCATCCTCCTACGGACGCAACAATACCTCCTATCTCAGGATCTACCGGATTCATTATAACAAGTATCTCGGCTGGTTCCGCAATCCGGTCCTTGTCCGAAGCCTGCGTATTCCAAATATGAGCGAGGATCTCGACTCCGGCGGAGATCATCTGCTGATCAATTTTGAATCCGGGGCGACGAAATATCAGGCGCAGAACGTCACACAGAATCAGATCGACCGTGTCCTGAATGCATCGATAGGCAGTCTGATTGACGGTTATCAGATGCAGGTTCCTTATGCGAACGAGACGCAGATGATGGACAACGCACTTCCCGGAGACAAGAGCACGAAGAAGGACAGCCCAGCCGCTGCAGATGCAGCCGGCGATCATATTGTCGAGAGGGCATTACTCCCTTCAGAGAGGAAAAATTCCGCGTTAAGCAGAAATCCTTCTGGGATCGGGAAGGAACCGATGAAAGAAAATGAAATGGAAGAAAACGAGAACAGAGAAAAACGAGGAAAGAGGAAAACCCGGTTGTAGAACCGGAACGAATAGTATTATAATAGGGGCTTAAAGGAGATTATACAAAAATGCACTATAAGAAAATTATACTGGCTCTGACAGCCGCGGGCATGATCGCATCTCAGACAGTGCCTGCCTATGCTGAAGAAAATTCAAACGTCACCTCAGTATCGTCTGCTTCCGGAGTGGTTTCTGCATCCTCCGGCTCAGATGCTGCTTCCGCGTCCACTTCCGGAACGGTTTCCTCCTCACAGAACAGCAGTGGAGCTGTTTCTTCCTCTTCCGCAGGAAACACTTCATCTGGCGCCGTTGAAACACCGGAAAATTCTGCGTCCGGGGATAACGCGACTTCTTCGTCTACCGGATCTGGCGCCACCGCTTCGGGTAGTTCAGCTACAGGTACCTCCGGGGAGAATGCTTCCGGTACCAATCCGTCCGGCGGCACGGACAGCACAAAGGAGGCTGCATCTGGAAACGCGGACGCCGCAGGTAAGAATCAGAGTGACGCTTCCGACAAGAAGTCTACGGAAGTCAGTGATGCCACGAAATCTCAGGCCGAGCAGGAAGCGGAGAGGGCAGCGCAGAATGAACAGTCCATACAGCCGGTCGTTCCCACGGGAGTTGCGGGTACGGTAGATCAGACTGCTGCGGAGAAGGAGACCTTCGCGTATCTGACTGAGGTTGTCGGTCTCAACAATGCCGCAGCGTCCGGACTCCTCGCGAATTTTTACCAGGAGACCATGTTCCAGTATAAGGCAGTTGGCGGAAACGGTATTGCTTACGGACTCGCCCAGTGGACCGGCGGGAATTTTACAAGTCTTGCGAACTGGTGCGGCGCCAACGGAAGAGATTACACAACCATTGACGGCCAGATGTATTATCTCAAATATGACCTGGAAACCAATTATCCCACTGTCTATGCGTATCTGAAGGGACTTCCGAACACAGCTGAGGGCGCGGGCGCTGCCGCCGCGTTTTTCTGCACATACTATGAGCGTCCGGCATACACGGAGACACGTGCCGCGGAGCGGACCGCATATGCGCTGCAGGTCTTCTGGCCGAGATACCAGAGCTACATTCTGGAGCAGAACAAGGATGTCAAGGCATACATGGACTGGCTCGCAGCCTATACTGCAGATCAATCTCACGGATACAGCACCGTAAGCCGACGCAACAATCCAGACGTGGATGCGTATTCCCTGATTTTCTATGCGCTGTATGACAACGGCTATCTTCTGGCGGAAAATGACAGGAATCCCTTTGACCAGAGCAGCATCGTCTCCGAGCTGACGGAACATGGCTTTGCGGAGGCATCCGACGCGGAGACAGATCCGGAAAAGCTGGAAGCGGGCGACATCATCCTGTATACTGACAATTCCGGGGCAGCGGTTTACCGGACCGCTGATCTCGTATGGCAGGCTAAGGAGACGGACGCGGACAAGGCTTCGGGCAATAAAGCAGGAGACCAGACAGATGAGGTTGGAAGCGGCGAGCTGGATACCTCAAAAGAGCGGAAGGTATATCGGCTGAAGACAAAGGATGCCAGCCTTCCGGCGCTTGCGCAGAAGATGGTGGATCAGCTTTCCAATAAGCAGTACATGTACAGCGACAACATCCGTCAGATCAAGAAAACCGATGAAGACAGCTACACCTTCCTGTTCCAGACGCTTAAGGGCATCGGAGAGCTGAAGGATGTGGATACTGCCTTCACAAAGGACACCATGGATCATGTTCTGTGTACGCACAGCTATCAGAACATAGAGGCTCAGATCGCAGCCAAGAAAACGTCACTGTCCGTCGGAGATATTGTCTGGAATCCGGAATTCGGAGCAGCTGTATATCTGGGAAGCGACCGCTATATCTTCATGGACAATGAAGTGGATCAGAAGATGACAGACATCACCGGTATCAGCAGCTGCAGATACCTTGAGACAAAGAAAATGACAGGTGCTGCATGGACCGCTGTTTATCACAAAATGTAACGGAGCGGAGTACATCGCGTCTCTGCGGGAAAAAGCGCAGGAAGATCATCTATAATTTTGTGACCGCGGTTCTGTTCATCGGAATGATTGCAGGCAGTTCGCTTCCGGTAGGCGCAGCAGGAAATACATCCGTGAATGCATCTGGGACTACATCAGGGACTGAATCTCAGAGTACATCCGGAGCTGCATCTCAGGCTTCATCGGGAAATAATTCTGGAACTGCACTTGGGACTACACTGGTCGGACAGTGCACTGCCTCCCGCACCAGTCCGGCTGCTGCGGACGCATCACAGACGAATGCAGCCGGGTCTGAAAATGAGGCGGGAACAGCGCACGGCGGCAGTGTAAACGGTGAGAAGGAAGCTGACACAAATGCTTCCCGTCTTCCGCTCGATCTTTCCGGAGTGACCCGTTCCGTTTCTTCGCATTCATCCGTTTCCACGGATTCCTCGAACGCATCCGGTTCCGCTCATTCCCAGGATTTGTCCGGTTCCATTTCATCCGGTTCTGCTCATTCCCAGGATTCGTCCGCTTCTGTTTCATCCAATTCCTCCGTGTCCGCGGACCCGGATACCACCGGCGAGGAGCTGTATTATTTTCAAGACGTTTACGGACATACGTATTCCATGTACCGCAATCTCACTTGTGTACAATCCCCATATCAGATGTCCGGCTTTTCCTGTCAGGATCAGCGGATGATGTACTCGGATGATACTTACACCTCACGTCTTGGCATCGATATCTCACAGTATCAGGGCGGCATCGACTGGGCGCAGGTAAAGGCAGCCGGATTCGATTTTGTCTTTATCAGAGTTGGAACCAGAGGATATGAGAGCGGATCGATTTACGAAGATGAATGCTGGGCAGAAAACCTGAAGGAAGCAAAAGAAGCCGGACTAGACGCCGGTGTGTATTTTTTCTCGGGAGCAGTCAGCGAACAGGAAGCCGAAGAAGAGGCGGACTATATCATAGAAAAATTGAACGGTGAGCCACTGGAACTCGGAATTGTCCTTGATGTCGAGACGATCGGCAGCGGAACCTCGCGGCATGACGATCTGTCGGCCGAACAGTACACGGCAAATACATCTGCGTTCTGTGAGAGAGTAAGGGCAGCGGGTTACAATCCGATCGTGTATTCCAATATCTTCTGGGAGGCAACGCACTACGATATGACGAAGATCGGCAATTATGATGTCTGGTACGCCGACTACATGACAACGCCGCAGACACCGTATATGTACCGCTTCTGGCAGTATACCGACTCCGGTACGGTTCCCGGAATCAACGGGGCCGTGGATCTGGATGTCGAACTGATTCCGAAAAGTGATCTGGTAGAGCATCACGGGGTCTTTCTTCTCGATGCTCTGCAGCAGGCCGTACTGGAGAATTCCTCCGGCGGAACAGAAATCGGGAAGGGTAATGAGAGCAGCTGCGCGGGCAACCGCGGAGTGGATCTGATCCAGAAGCAGAGCCAATAATGATCCTATACCAGAAGCAGAGCCGGTAACGATCATATCCAGAAGCACAGCCGTAAATGATCATATACTACAAGAATTAGAGCCGGTAACGATCATACGCCAGAAGCAGAACCGGTAACAATCATATAAAAGCAGGAAGAAAAAGACCGCGGCACCGGAAATATTCATCCGGTACCACGGTCGTTCTTTGTGCGCCCGGCAGCGCATATTTATAACCGGTGAAAGAATTCACGTTCGGGCGCAGATAAAAGATCATTGTCATAGATCAGACAATCGGATAGTAGGCGACGATCGTGTAATCCGCCGGCACGTGCAGGCTCTCGGCGCCGTCGGGCGTTCCGATGACCCATTTGTTTCTTCCGGTATTCCGATGTGCGTAGATCGTATCAAAATTGTACATGGTCGCGCCAATGTCAAGGGCGGTGTCTGCAGCGGTTGTGATTTCCTCCTGCTTTACGCAGAGAACAACATGGCTTCCATGCACGATATAGCGGTACGGCTGCCGGTTCAGAAAGCTCGGAGCGAGACTCGCCGCATAAAGAGCCTCATCCAGAAGAGGATCTACCGCATTCTCACTCCAGTCCATCGGCGTCCCCCATGAACCGGAATATACCATATCATCCTGCGCGATCTTTGGCGCGACGTGCTCCGCACGCTTGTTGTACTTAAGATTCGAAGGGGTCTCAATATCCAGACGCGGTTTCGCGGAAACAGCCTTTCCATAGCCGGCGGCAAGAATCACGGCCGGGGTCATCTCGGTTTCCGCCAGAAGCGCCCGCTTTGTGGCTTTGATATCATGTACGGTAAGCCAGCAATGATCAATCTCCATATCGGTGAGCTTCAGGCAGAGCTGCTCGCCGATATATCCTGCATTCAGGAGATCATTGTCCTTCTCTTCGGAAAATACGACGAGGTAGACCGGAGCGCCGAATGCAAGCCCGCGGTAACCAGCCACCCCCTCCAGGCGGTTCTTCATATCACTGTCATTGTAAATCTTCAGTTCTGTCCGGATATCCGGAACCAGTTTTTTGGTCTCTGTGAAGAAATTCCGGATCTCATTCAGGTCCTCATCCGGAATGCTTCTTTTCTTAAACTCACGCACGGACTGCCGATCTTCAATTAATTGTTTGTCATCCATTAGTGCCTCCATATCCTTATCCTGGTGATACGCAGTCTTATACCGAAATGCGCTGCTGTTTACAGTGTACGCTGCCATTTGAAGAACGCGCATCTATTTACGCGAACAGTGAGCCGCAGCCGAATGCGAAGTATTCGTGTGCGGCGAGCGTCGCGATAGCGAGATAAAACTCGCGCAGCGTGTTTTATCTCGTTGCAGCATGCGCTGTGGTTTGATTTGTGCGTGCCAATATGCAGCATATGCCTTCGGTTACAGAATGGTATTTTCCGTATAGACTTCGTATCGACGATTCAACGTGTGTTTTTATTATAAATTGGCAGATTCGTGAATGCAAGAGCAGAAAATAGTTTGCGAATCGTATGAATGAAGCATAATTGACGGTAATTGTCAGATATAACAAATTAAAATTATACTACAGAAACAAAATAATACGAAAGCAATACAATACTAAAACCATACAATGTCAAGGCATATAATACAAAGACAGAATCATACGGAAACCAAACATCATGGCTGATTCCGGAACGACGCGTCTTTTACGGCAAAGGAATCCTTCCCGTTCTGTTTCACATTGTAGAGCATGTGATCCGCCGTCCGGAACAGCGCAGAGTAGTCGATATAGGTTCCGTCATTGATGGAACAGCCGATGCTGGCAGTTACATGATCTCCGTTCTGTGCGTCAATCGCAATTGTGTGCAGATTATTTTCCACATCCGCGAGCTTGCTCTCCACAAACTTCCGGTCAACCATCCGGATCGCATACACCAGAAATTCATCGCCGCCCAAACGGGTCACAATGTCTTCCTTCCGGAAGGAAGACGAAAGGCAGGAGGCAACAGCCTTCAGGATTTCATCGCCCCTCTGATGACCATACGTATCGTTGATGTGCTTGAAATTGTCGATATCAAAGATGATAAACGCGCCCGGCACGCCGTTTGTGATACAGTTCGTGATCAGCGCGTCACCACCGCGCCGGTTCAGGATTCCGGTAAGGCCGTCATGCGAAGCGTACGTCTCTGTAATACCATTTGTCTGAAGCGAAACTGTTCTCGAGTAGATTATGATGCCGCTCCAGGTCAGCGAAATAACGTCATCCATCAGGACATAGATCAGAATCGGACCATATGCCTCGGAGGAGAGTATCAGGCGCGCAGAAATCAGGTATACTGCGGATACGAAGAGAATCATCAGATAAACCCGCCAGATCTGATCAAAGATCAGCATCGGGAGGATGATCAGCAGAATCAAGAAGATGATCGGCATATCACCCGGATTTAATGCGGTCTGAAGGAATGCAGTAAATAACAAAATCAGTATTTCAAAGATATAAAGTATGATCGTCGGCAGATGCGTCTGACGAATGGCACTGTTTCCGGCAGCTGATTCATCCTCAATTGCTGGTTTCCTGGGAAACGCATTCCCGGTTTCACGGATAAACGCGTAATAGATCAGTGCCATAAATCCAATGCCCATCAGCATATAGATACAGTATCCGAATTCGATAAAACGAAAGAACACAACCTGACAGATCAGATCCATCAGAAACAGAAGCATCAGAAATACAAGCAGGAATCTCATCGATACACAGTTTTCATAATTGAGAATTGCCGTGTAATCCTCCAGTGCAGGAGAAAACAGGGCCTTACGGACTTTGCAGGTCCACTTCTTGCAGTTCAGAGAAATATGTTCTTGCACATGGATAAATTTCTTCAATGGAATTCTCCGTTCGTCATATTATTTGCAAAATGCCATTTCAAGAGTAGTGAAACAGATTTGATTACTGATGATTTAATTATATCAACATTTTCAACAGCTTCAATGGTATTTGACAAAATGATTCTGTGCAAATTACATATACATGGAATACGATGGTGCAGATTTTTATACGTGAGAAGTGAAAAAATGAAACGGCGCTGCTGCCTGCGTTTTCGAAGAACTGTTCAGCCATGATCCAGTTCAAGACAGGTTGACATAAACAGTAACATATTTGTAAAGATTTATTTACTTTCTTCCCTGTGGATACAGTTAAAATAATCAGACGGGAGTAATAACGAGATAAAACACGCTGCGCGAGTTTTATCTCGCTATCGCGACGCTCGCCGCACACGAATACTTCGCATTCGGCTGCGGCTCACTGTTCGCGTAAATGAAAGGGCCGGATGTTCGCATCAGGCTGTATAAGGGGAGAGAAGTAAATAATGACACAGAAAATTCTGGCTGCTGATGACAACAGTCTTTTGATCAACCGTCTGAAAAGTTCGCTGGAACAGGACGGCTACGAGGTGACCGTAGCCGCAAGCGGCGCTGAGGCGCTGGAACTTGCACAGAAAAACTGGTACGATCTTGTAATTACCGATGCGGTTCTGAAGGGCATGGCAGACTTCGAGCTGTGTGAACGCATTCGTGAATTTTCCGATGTACCCGTGATCATACTTTCCGAACGCAATAAACCCATGGATAAGATCATGGGCTTCGATTACGGCGCGGATGATTATGTATCGAAGCCGTACAATACAAGAGAACTAAAGATTCGCATCCGCAAGGTACTGAAGCGTTACCGGAAGGATTACGGGAACCGTCCCGAGTCCGACCGCATCATCGTGGCTGGCAGACTGACTTTGGATAAGGACAGCCGGACGGCGACGGTAGACCACAGGAAGATCGACCTCACCGTAAAGGAATATCAGCTTTTGAAGGAGCTTGCTTCCCGGCCCGGTAAGATCTTCACACGAAATGCCCTGATCTTCAAGATATGGGGAACAGAATTCAGTGGTGACGAGAAAACGCTGGACGTTCATATCCGCAGGCTCAGGAACAAGATCGAAACCGATCCCTCGCATCCGCAGATGATTCGCACCAAATGGGGAGTCGGGTATTACTTCAGTACGAAATGACTCGAAAAACACATGTATCATAGCCAGTGTCTCGAAGAAAGACACTGGCTATTTGACGCTTAGAAAATCTGTCCATGGTAAGTATATATTGCTGCTTCTGGGAGCCACCTCTTAGTGAGCAGTTCATCAGCAGATAAAAGAAGCGGGCAAGGATAACCAGTAACTATCTAAAACGAAACATTTCTTCATATTTATGTAAAACAAGCTTTAAAAACAAACTGTTTTATTGTAAAATACAGAGCGGCAGTAAATGCCAGAGGAAACTGTTCCGGAGAGGGGAAAAGGATTAAATGAAAAAGAAAATACTTCGAATTATTTCAGCAGGGATTCTCAGTATGTCTCTGTGCTTTGCAAATGTTTCTGCTGTATCTGCTGATGAAGCGGCGCCTCAGACTATCACAGGGGAAGCGCAGATTCAGCAGGTGGAATCTTCATCGTCAGAAGATACGCAGAAGACAGACAGCGAAGATATTTCAGAAGATAGTGAACAGGGGATGGAGAAGCCATCCGAAACAGAGAGTGTTTCTTCCACATCATCCGTTTCAGAAGATGAGGATACAGAGAATTCTGAACCGCAGTCCAAAGCAGAGGACACCGAAACGGTGACAGAAGCTGTACAGGTCAGCTCGGACGTAGAAAACCTTGTCAGCGCCGCCGCACACATCACAGACTGCTCCTCTGATCAGGTGGCTGAGATTAGTCAAAAAATAGAGAATGTACAGAACACCATGGATTCTCTGTCCGAAGATGAACAGGATATTCTATCAGACAGCAGGGAGGCTCTGGATAATGCCGCAATTGCAGTGGAGTCTTTTCAGAATCCGGTATCGGATCAGCATTTTCTGGCGGGAGACGGCGAGCATATGAACAGTTTCCGTTATATAAACGGTCAGTCTGTCACAGAGGCGTTAGAGGATGTTTCACAGGAGGGGGCAGCTATTGAAGCCTATGCAAACGGTGAATCGGATACGGTTGTGCAGGGATTAAAAGATGGAACCATTTCCGTTAACACGGCAGACAAGACCGATCTTCAGACGGAAGCTGGCGCAGCGGATTCACAATCCATTCTTCTCGGAACCAAAGATACAAAGGAGGGGATCGATGTCAGTCAGTTTCAGGGAAAGATTGACTGGGCTGCAGTAAAGAAAGCCGGTGTAAAATTTGCTATTATCCGCTGCGGATTTGGAGATAATGATTCCAGCCAGGATGATACAAAATGGGAGTTTAATGTGGCAGAATGCGAAAAATACGGGATTCCGTACGGGGTATACCTGTATTCCTATGCAATTGATACCCAGGGAGCGAAACGCGAGGCCGCTCATGTGCTCCGTCTGATTAAGGGGCATTCCCTTGCGCTTCCTGTTTATCTGGATATGGAAGATAACACTCAATATAAAGCAGGAAAATCTATGATAGTTTCCATAGCCAATACTTTCTGCTCGACTATCCGGGAGGCAGGGTATGATGCGGGCGTATACTCGAGTACCAGCTGGTGGAACAGCGTTCTTTCGCCAATTGCATATGACACTACGATTTATCAATGGGTAGCCGAGTGGAAAAGCAGCAGCGTTCATGCATCCGCCAGATATCAGATGTGGCAGTATGATTCTACAGGCAAGGTAAGCGGAATAACACAAAATGTGGTAGATAAGGACCGCTGGTATGGAGACTTTCCGGCAGCAATCGGGGAGAGTCCTTCAAGAACATCAGATGGAACAGGCATATCGTATCAGGCCCATGTGCAGAAAATCGGCTGGGAATCCAAGACCCGGTGCAATGGGGAGACTTCCGGAACCGTCGGGCAGTCACTTCGTCTGGAGGCCATCCGGATCGGTATTTCGGGGAACAGTAATGTCGGCGTGGCTTATCAGACTTATGTGGAGAACATCGGCTGGCAGAATCAGGTCAGCAATTGGGAAACGGCAGGGACAACAGGACAGGGCCTGCGGATGGAGGCAATTAAAATCTGTCTTACCGGTGCGGATGCTGCCAGGTATGATGTATACTATCGAGTCCAGGTCGAGAAAATCGGCTGGATGGGATGGGCGAAAAACGGGAATGCGGCTGGTACACAGGGGTATGGCTGCCGGATGGAAGCTATCCAGATTATCCTTGTAGATAAAGGAGCGGAAGCACCTTCCAGTGACGGCGCAGCGGTTTCGGATGCTTTTCGTGGAAGGACAAACAATGTCTCATACAGCGTCCACGTGCAGCATTTCGGCTGGCAGGAAGATATAACAGATGGAGATACCGCGGGAACAACGGGGCGTTCCCTTCGTCTTGAGGCCATTCAGATCAGTTCTCCTCTGGCGGATATCCAGTACCGGACGCATATCCAGAAAATCGGCTGGCAGAACGGCTGGACCGATGAAGGAAATGTCAGCGGTACAACAGGAAAAAGCCTGCGTATGGAAGCTATTCAGATTCGATTGACAGGAGCATCCGCCTCGCAATATGATATTTATTACAGAGTTCACCTCCAGCATATCGGGTGGACAGACTGGGCATCTAACGGAGCACCCTGCGGAAGTACAGGATATTCCTACCGGATGGAAGCCATTCAGATTGTACTGGTAAATAAAGGAGGCTCTGCGCCGGGCAGTACTTCAAGAGCTTTCTATTCCAGATAAGAGAGAATGGTTCTGACTGTCGAGGTGTTGAAAAATGGAACAAGAAGATCAGACTAACAGCGGAGAATAAGGATTAAAGAGAATGACTGACAAGAAGAAATATGACCTGATTTATACAGTTCTGTTTACTCTGCTGTTTCTGGCATGCTTCGGCATATACATGATTCTTCATCGCAAAAGCTTTCTGCGGATCCCCGACGGCCTGAATCAGTACTATATGAGTTTTCTCTATCTCGGACGGTGGGCCCGTTCGATTCTGCGCGGCCTGATCGAAAACGGAAGCCTGAAGATTCCGCTCTGGGATCCTTCGATCGGATACGGGGCAGATATTCCCACGACCTTCGCGTTCTGCTTCTGGGACCCGTTCTGCTGGATCTCCGTGTTCTTTCCCTCGCGGTACGCGGAATACGGCTATGAGATCATGATCGTTCTGAAGCTGTATACCGCAGGCACGGCATTCAGCCGGTATGCGTTTCACCGCTTCCGGGAGGGAGGAGTCTCTTCGGCGGCAGTTCTCGGCGGAGCACTTGTCTATGTTTTTTCCGCCGTATCCTATGCCGCATTCGGACAATCCACGCTGATCAATCCGCTGATTCTGTTTCCGCTTCTGATGATCGGAGCGGATCACCTCTACGAAAGAAGAAAATCCAGGCTTTATGTGATCATCCTTGCGTTCAGCTTTGCGCAGCGTTTCTCCACCGCATGCATCATGCTGGTTCTGATTCTCCTGTCCTATACGCTCCGGCTGACCGGAGAAATAATCGGATTGCGAAACCGGAAGAAGAAGAAGGATATCGAGCAGAACCGGATCATCTCAAGACTCGATCCGGTCAAAAAGGGATCGGACACCCGCGCGCAGCACTACGCCATGTACGTGGCCCGGAGATCGGCAGCCAGAGACAGCGCCGACAGGCCGGTTCAGACATCGGTCAGTTCGGAATTCCGGATCATCATGCCGGAGAAGGGTAAAGGACGCTTCATCGCCGGGCTATATCTCAGCTTCATCCTGGAGACACTTCTCGCACTTGCCCTTTCCGCAATCAGCCTGATTCCATATATGCGGAACAGCTTCAGCGAAGGCCTTTCCACGATCAATCTGCAGGGAGGACTCCTGACCTCAACGGCGGCGCGCGACTTCTTCCGGAACTGCTTCCTCGGCTTCACCGTGAGTGCCGGGCTTCCGGACCACAGCAGCTGCTTCGGATTCGGCATCTTCACGATGATTTGTGTGTTCGTGCTTTTTACCTGCCGGAAGAAGTATCTGCTCATCAAAGCCGAGTTTCTTCTGATGACCATTTTTCTCTGCGTGCCGTTCATCGGACACTCCGCCGGAGATTTTCAGTACACGACGGCGAGATGGATCTGGGCATACACGCTGGTGACTGCCCTGATCACGACGGCAGCGGTTCCGGAAATTCCGCGGATAAACCGGCGGCAATGCATCGGACTCGCCAGCATGTCCGCCGTTTACATCGCTATTGGCTTTCTGCTGTTCACACAGGATTATCCCGCCATGCTGTGGATCTCCGTGATTCTCGTGGGCATGACCGCTGTATGCGTCAATCACAGCCTTAGGGTACAGCGGGAACAGAAGAAGAAATCCGCGCCGCAGTCTCAGATTACGGAATATTCTCCGACAGACCGCCTCAAGACAGCGGCCGCGGTTGCGAAGGCCGCCAGAAGTGCGGCCATGAACAGACAGCCTGCCTATCATCCCTCAGGGCAGCGGACAACCGCTGTTCTTTCGATTGTCATGGTCTGCCTGTCCTCCATTATCATGAGCAACATGTCAATCCGGCGGGAACACATCTTCGCAAACCAGGTGACAAGCGGTGAGGCGTACAGCCGGGTGACGCAGGAGAGCGGTCTCTCCGTGCTCGACAGCCTCGATTTCTCGGACGGCACCAGATTCAACACCGACGGGACGAGCCGCCTGGGGAATACCCAGTGGCTCTACGGGGTGAGCGGCACTGATTTCTCCGGAACCGTCTATAACCAGAACATCGACGATTTCCACGACAGCATCGCTCTCGCCAGCAGTCCGTCGGCCTTCTCCTACTCTGGACTCAATCAGAGAAGCGAGCTTCTGGCACTGTTCGGCGTAAACCACTACCTCGCCAGCTCCGGCACACGAAAGCTCCCGGTCGGATTTACCGATACGCCGGAGAAAACCGGTGCCGGATTCAATTCCTACGCACCAGCGGAGAAGAACTCCCTGTTCTACGTATTTCAGAACGGCATCACAGAGAAGGCTTATCTGTCTCTCCCGCCCCTGGAGCGGCAGCAGGCACTGATGCAGGCAATCGTGACTGATCCGTCCGTCTCGCAGAACACCATCTCCACCGACCAGCTGACGCTGGACACAGGCGTCATGAATTACAGCATCGAGACCGGGGACAGCGTGGAACTGACAAAGGTATTGCAGAAGAGCACCGGACAGGCCAGCTATATGGTTTCGGTAAACAGACCGGACGCCTATGTCGACCTGATTCTGGACAATCCCGTATCTGCGGAAGACGACAGCAAAGAGGTTTACCTCTATCTCAAAAACCTGAATTTCGTGAACGGCGGCATGGAGAGCTACCGGATTACCGTGCAGGAGATGTACCATCAGGATCCTGTCGAGGGCGGGGGCGCGGAGCTGAACGGCTACACAACCTACAACTCCAAATACACCGGCAAGAAAGACGATCTCCTGAACATCGGAAGACTCACAGGAGCCTTCAGCAAAATCCGGATCTGCTTCCATACGGCGGGCACCTATACAATCGACGACATGGATCTCCTGCAGCGAAGCGACGAAAGCATCGGCCGGAACATTCATGCCCTCAACGATTCCGTGACAAAGACCAGAACAGGGGTGAACTCCTGTTCCTGCTATGTGTCCATGAAAGAGGACGGCTACCTGTTCGCGTCTGTTCCGTATTCAACGGGATGGACGATCTATGACAACGGGAAGGAGATCAGCGCGCAGAAGACAGACCTTGCGTTCACGGCGGTCAGCCTGGACTCGGGGAGCCATCACATCACCATGCATTATCTGACCCCGGGAATCCTTCCCGGACTCTACGTCACGATTTTTGCCCTGCTGATCCTGATCGTGGTATTCCGGAAGAAAAAGAATGCATGACCCGCGGAGACATCAAGATCACCACACCCGACGATTTCTGCATTTTCCGGGCTCTTTACGATGCGCGGGAGAATAATCAGATAGAGGAGTACGAATGACAGATTTAAGAATACAGAATCACAAGGCTTCCCCGGGCAGAGCCGGAGACCGCCCCGGCAGGGGAAAACAGATCCTCGCCTGCATCCTTCTGTGCGGCATCATTCTGACCGCCTTCGGCCTTACCCTGTATCATACCCGCCACGCGGGAAACAGGTGGACCGTGACCTCCTACGCGCCGGCAAACGGAAACCAGGGGACCTTCTACACCATTACCGATCAGAACAACCATCTCGTCATCGTAGACGGCGGCTATGACTCCGATGCACAGCAGGTGCTGAACATCCTGAAACAGCACAACTATCATGCGGACGCGTGGATCATCACCCACGCTCATCCGGATCACGCGGGAGCCTTCAACGCTATCCTGGCCACCTATCCGGACACAAACGTCACGATCGGCCAGATCTACACGACAAAGATCAACCAGAAGCGGTACGAAGAAACCGCACACGATTACGACGTCATCGACACCTGGTACACCTTCAACCGACTAACGCAAAAGATGAACAATATCACCTATCTGAAGGCGGGAGATGAACTGGACCTCATCGGTCTGCACATGAAGGTGCTGCACGCCTGGGACAAGGAGACCGAACAGCAGCAGGCCAACCTGCTGAACGACGGCTCCCTGATGTTCCGGCTGTCCGGCAGAAAAACCTCCATGCTGTTCTGCGCCGACGTGCAGAAGGAGATGGAGGATGAGATCATTTCCTCCTATTCCGGCGATCTGAAATCCGATTACGTCGAATGCGGACACCACGGAAACTGGGGACTGGACACCGGGTTCTACGACCTCGTCGATCCGAAGGCAGCATTCATGGACTGCCCCGATCAGATCCTCAATGACACGACCGGCACCTACGACGCCCCACAGCTCAAATCCTGGTTTGAGGGAAAGGGCGTGACCGTCTGCTCCTTCCACACCGCGCCGAATCATGTCGTGCTTGAGTAACAGAGACGCGTGAGGACAGAACATTGACCCGCAACGGCAGGTAAGATATTAAACATTATGGATAAAAACAACCAGACAATAATTTGTATATTTGTAATAAATTTTCGGTTGCATGATAAAAGAGTATAGGAGTAAAATAAAAGCATTGTGATATTTTGGCTTTTCATGGACATTCTTATCTGTTCTGTCCGGATGAGTCATGGTTAGGGGGAAAGCAGTTTTTATGTTACCAAAAAAGAAGTGGCTTCCGATCGCATGCAGTGTTCTTACCGTTCAGGTTGTACTGGAGGCATTCGCTGCGTACCGGCTGATCTGGCTGAACATGCTGCCGGATAAATATGTAATGGCAGCCGTGGCTGTACTTGCAGCAATGGTCCTTTTGTCGTGCCTGCTTTTATTCGCAGGTCTGGGCCACGGACCACACAGAGCCCGGAAAGTTCGGAGGATTATCGCCTGTGTGCTCGCGGCAGTCATGGCCGTGGGCTCTCTCGCGGCTTCCCTTGTGATGTACAAGGTGGATGAGACGGTACAGACGGTTACAACGACAAAGACAACACTGCAGGCGATGGTCGGCGTCTATGTGCTCAAGGATGACAAGGCCCAGAGCATTCAGGACGCACAGAACTACAGCTTCGGCATCATGGCCGATTATGACCAGGACAACACCACACAGGCAGTAAAGTCCATAGAGAACGATCTCGGTTCAAAGATTGAGACGGTGTCACGTCCTTCCATGACCGAGAACGCGCAGGCTCTGTATGATAAAAGCGTCCAGGCAATAATCATGAACGAAGCCTACACCAGCGCACTTACCGACACAGAGCAGTACGCGGACTTTTCCGACAAGACACGGCTTCTCTGCGAGATCCCGGTGGAGAAAACCGAGACCATCGATGCAAGTGACACCGGGCTGTCAGCATCATCTTCAGGCTCTGACGAGAAGACGGAACTCAACCAGAAGGCGGCGAATTCCGACATCACCAAGGATCCGTTCGTCGTCTACATCAGCGGCTCAGACACACGAAGCCAAATGCTTGACACCAGCCGCAGCGACGTGAACATCCTGATGGCAGTCAATCCCCAGACGCGGCAGATCCTGCTTCTGAATACGCCCCGGGATTATTACATCCCGAACCCCGCCGGAGGCGGCCAGCTCGACAAGCTGACTCACCTCGGCATCTATGGCATCGATGTATCCATGAAGGGACTCGCCGATCTGTATCAGGAAGATGTGGATTACTACGGGCAGATCAACTTCACCGGATTTGAGACGCTGATCGACGCCATCGGCGGCATCACCGTGGATTCACCGCAGGCGTTTGAGGCGGACGGCTATTCCTTCAAAGAGGGGCCGAACACCATGGACGGCGCACAGGCTCTCGTCTTCGCACGGGAGCGGTACTCCTTCAGCTCCGGAGACAATGAGCGCGGCAGAAACCAGATGCGCGTCATCACTGCCGTCATCCATAAGATCACCGGGGACAGCACGAATCTGCTGCTTCATTACAATGAGGTCCTCGACAGCCTTCAGGGCATGTTCGTTACCAACCTCACTTCCGATGACATTGCCTCCCTTGTGAAGATGCAGATCGATGACAACCGTTCCTGGAATGTGAAGTCCTATGCCGTCACCGGAACGGGCGGATCAGAATATACCTATTCCATGCCCAGCATGAAGGCTTATGTCATGTATGAGAACAAGGATATGGTGCAGAAGGGCGCCGATCTGATCGACAAAGTGATGAACGGGGAGACGCTGAGTGATTCAGATATTGGATAAGACGGTGAAAAGATAAGTACAGAAATGTATTAAGGCAGAAACAATTTAAGACAAAACCAGAGAAATACTGTTACAAAGAAATACAGAGATAAATAAATACAGAGATAAATAAATACATAGACACACACTGAGAGATGGAGGAAAAAGAGAATGGAAGACAACAGTAAACGGACCGGAACGACCGGAAACGTGCCGATCCAGGGCGGACAGCCGGATGATAACGTTATTCAGATCAATCTGACAGACGTATTCCGGACGATCGGAGCAAACTTCGGAAAGATCCTGCTGGTCGCACTCGCGTTTGCCATTATCACACTGGCTGTGACCATGTTCGCCATCAAGCCAACGTACCGCTCCTACTTCACCGCTTTCGTCAACAACCGTACGAGCAGCAGTGAGGATACGCAGACATTGCAGAGTGGAGACGTGAGTGCCGCGCAGAGTCTTACTTACACCTACGCATCCATCATGAAGAGCCGTCCGGTTATTGAGGATGCACTCAAGAAGGCAGGTCTCGATTCCAAATACGAGTATAAGGACATATCCGGTGATATCACGATCGACATCGAGCAGAACACACAGCTTGTAACGGTCTACGTAATCACCGGTTCCGCCGAGGAATCCTATCATCTCTCCAAGGCCATCGCCGAGATCGCTCCGGACTACATTGCCAACATCGTAGAAGGTTCCTCCATGAAGGTGGTGACCGCACCGGTCATGGCGACGCAGCAGTACAGCCCCAGTGTGACGAAAAACGTCGCGGTTGGCTTCATCATCGGTATGCTGCTGATGATGATCATCGTCGTTGTCCGCAGCCTGACGGACACCCGCGTGAAGGACGCCCAGGAGCTGGAGTCCCGGTTCGGTTTTTCCATCATTGGAACGATTCCGAACTACGAGCAGGCGGCGAAGGGTAACACTGGCCGGGAAAGATATTACTATCGTGCACAGAACAGGAAAGGAGACCGCAAATAATGGGAGTATTTGACAGCAGAAGAACGTCCGGACGTTCTAATTCCATCGAAAAATCAGAGACAAAGCTGATCCTTTCCGACAAGTCTCCGTGGCCGATTCAGGAAGCCTACAAGGCACTCCGTACCAATATCACCTTCTCCCTTCCGGGAACAGGGTGCAAGGTCATTGCGGTGAGCAGCGCCCAGCAGCACGACGGCAAATCCACGATCTGTATCAACACAGCCATTTCCTTCGCACAGCTCAACAAGAAGGTGCTCCTGATCGAATGTGACCTCCGTCTGCCGACGGTAGGCACAAAGCTGGAGATACGCTCGGTACCGGGCCTTTCCGATACCCTGATCGGCAGCGCGCAGATCTCGGAAGCCCTCCGAAGAAACGTAAGGAATGGTCTCGATGTCCTTCCGGCAGGAAACATCCCGCCGGACCCGACCTGGCTCTTACAGTCCAATCAGATGAAGGTACTGATCGAGCAGTTCCGGAAGCTCTACGACTATATCCTGATCGACCTTCCTCCTGTCACTTCAGTAGCTGATGCGTCGATCATCTCCCGATACGCCGACGGTTTCCTCGTAGCTGTGCGGCATCAGGTGACCGAAATACCCGCTTTGGAGGACGCGCTGGCACAGCTCCATCTGGCGGAGGCAAAGATTCTCGGTTTTGTATACAACGACGTGACCTCGGAAGGAGGCCATTATTACAAGAGCTATTACAAGGGGTATTACAAGAAGTAATTATGCTGTTCAGACAGGAAAAGAAACCATTTTATGATCTGCATCTGCATATTCTGCCGGGCATGGATGACGGCGCCAGAGATCTACAGATGTCCGCTGGCATGATCCGGGAGGAGATCCGGCAGGGCTGCGAGGGACTGATTGCCACTCCGCATTATTATCCGACCGAGTCTATCTCTGACTTTCTTGCGAGGCGAAAGAGAGCATTTGATAAGCTGCAGGGCTGGATCGAAGAAGAACTGCCTGATTGGGAAGGCAGGATCGGACTCGGAGCGGAAGCAGCCTACCACAACGGACTGGTCTGTGACCCGGATCTGGAAAAACTCTGCATGGGTCATTCCCGCTATCTGTTGCTGGAAATGCCTTTTGAGAAGTGGACCTCCGGCGTGCTCCGGGATGTCCGCGTCCTGATCGCAAACGGAATCCGGCCGGTCATCGCGCACCTGGAGCGTTTTCCGGAATACGCGGGAGAGGACGCCATCGGGGAACTTCTGGAGATGGATGTCCTGATCCAGATGAACGCCGGTGCCCTGCTGCATCGAAGCAGCCGCCACCGCGCGGTGACCATGGTGCGAAACGGTATCACCCAGATCCTCGGAACCGACTCTCATAATCTCGACAGCCGGTGTCCGAATATGAAGAACGGCCTGGAGATACTGCGAAAGGAACACCTCGGAAGACAGTCGGACGAGATTCTGGAGAACAATGCGGCCATCTATCAGGCGGCAATGGAATAACAGGGTTCTATATCAGTCAGACATTCTCTGCACCCGGGCGGATACGATCAATTAAATTTAAATGAGGAGGAGCAGGAAAAGCGATGAATCATGATTCGGGATTTGAAAAATTTCTAACGACACTATGCTGTGTCGTTCTGGCGCTGGTCCTTGCAGCGCTTCTGATGGTAAGCCATATCCAGCAGAAGAAAACAACGAAGGAACTGGAGACAAAGGCAGCGCAGGCGATGATGCAGGATGGAAACAACACTTATGAGACGACCGTTGTCTCGGGATCCTCCGCTTCAGACAGCGCAGCACCGGAAGAAACAGACAGCACGGCCTCGTCGTCGGCCTCTTCCTCCTCTTCTGTATCCGCTGTATCTGCAGCTTCCGTCTCCTCGTCATCCGCATCTGACACAAAGAATGAGAAGACCAGCTACACCGCCATCAGTATCCGCGGCGACAGCTACATGGAGGATGACGCGGACAAGGCAAACGGTTATCCGGCAAAGCTGCAGTCCCTTCTTCAGGCGGCAGGCTCCGACATGACGGTGGAGGATGATACCTGGGACATGGCGGGAACCCTTTCCCAGATGTCCCTCGCAGGTATCGACCAGCAGACTGTTCAGAACTACATCAACAATCACACGCAGAATGGTCTGACCGACAGTTACGACACCATCGTCCGTGCGGATCTCAGTGAATATCTCAAGGATCGTGACGACAAATCCTATCTTCCGGTTCTTACCATGGGATACCACGGAGGCTGGGGAAATGACCTGAACGAGCTGATTGAACAGGAAAAGGCGGTTCTAGATACTTATGAGAACGGAACCAGGGACTACCTGGTTCTGGGATCCTACCCGTCCGACTGGACCGATCACAGCGCCTATGACACGGCCATGACCCAGGCATTCGGCAATCACTACATCAGCCTGAACAGCACCGTGACCGCATCGATGATGACCAACGATGGAAGACAGCAGATTGCTCAGACGATCTTCAACAAACTGAAGGAGCTTGGCTATATCAGCTGACGGATCATGCACAAATACGCGGTGTATTTGTAATGTAAATAGTATGAATCGTATAATTACTGACCGCTGCGTACTTCTGTCATTGATGTAACTTTTGACAAGGTGATCCGGCATACTTTTATAAATAGAAGAAGAAGACAAAACAGGTCAGACGGAACAGATCTCCTGGAAGAATATCAGATATCTGATTTGAAATGAATGAAGCAAATGAAGGAGAGAATTATGACATCTACTGGAGACAAGAAAGAAGGAAGCACGAACGGCAGCCAACTCCGTGAAGATTCCAGGTACAAGATGCGGGTGAAGCTGATATTTGCGGCGGATATCATCGCCACATTTATCGCGTATTTCTTCTCGCTGTGGCTGAGATTCGATTTTCAGTTTTCGAAGATACCGCTGAATTATCTGCAACATCTTCTTATCCTGTTTCCAATTATCTGCGCGACGACGCTGATCGTGTACCGCGCATGCCACCTGTACCAGAGCATCTGGAGATACGCCAGCATCTCAGAGGCCTATCACATCATCATCGCCTATTTGATTCTGGCAGCTGCGCTTCTGGTCGAGAATCTCATTTCCTGGCCGGCAGGAGTGGAAATCCCGCGTAGTGTGGCTGTGATGGGGTATATCATATCTCTGCTGTTCTGCGTTGCCATCCGCTTCGGATACCGGATGATCCGCTACGTGGCAGCAAAGAGGAAAAACGAAAAGCCGGACGACAGAAAGAAACGTGTCATGATCGTAGGCGCCGGACAGTCGGCCAAGGAGCTGATCAATGACTTTCGGCTGGGAGGTCACAGCAATTACCAGATCTGCACAATTGTAGACGACAATCCCACAAAGCTTGGGCGGTATCTGGAGGGGCACTGCATTGAGGGAAACCGGTACGATATTCCGGAGCTCGCCCGAAAATACGGAATCGACATCATTATCGTAGCCATACCGAGCGCATCCAATGAAGACCGGATCAGCATTCTGAATATCTGTCAGGAGACCGGATGCAAACTTCAGATTGTACCCGGGATCTATCAGATCGTAAACGGCGACGTACAGGTATCCAGGCTCCGTGACGTTCAGATCGAGGATCTGCTTGGCAGAGACGAGGTCAAGATCAATCTCACCGAGATCAAGAAGACGATCGAGGGAAAAGTAGTTATGGTAACCGGTGGCGGCGGATCCATCGGATCCGAGCTCTGCCGTCAGATCGCATCGGCAAACCCGAAGCAGCTGATCATCTTCGACATCTATGAGAACAATGCCTACGCTATTCAGCAGGAGCTGATCCGGAAATACGGAGACAAGCTGAATCTGGTTACTCTGATCGGCTCCGTCCGCAATACCTCCCGGATCAACAGTGTCCTTGAAACTTATCATCCGGAAATGATCTACCACGCGGCTGCTCACAAGCATGTGCCGCTGATGGAGAACAGCCCCTGCGAGGCGATCAAAAACAATGTCATGGGAACATACAAGCTGGCAAAAGCGGCTGCCGAGCACGGAGTGAAGAGATTCCTTCTGATCTCCACGGACAAGGCCGTCAATCCGACCTCTCTGATGGGCGCCACGAAGCGGATGTGTGAGATGATCATACAGATGATGGACCGCAAATATCCCGGTACCACCTTCATGGCCGTACGTTTCGGAAATGTCCTCGGATCCAACGGATCGGTGATTCCGCTCTTCAAGGAGCAGATCGCTAAAGGCGGCCCGGTCACAGTCACGGACAAGAACATCATCCGTTACTTCATGACGATTCCTGAAGCAGTATCCCTTGTTCTCGAGGCATCCATTTATGCAAAGGGCGGAGAAATCTTTGTACTCGATATGGGAAAACCGGTACGGATCGACGATATGGCCAGAAAACTCATCCGCCTGTCCGGATTCCAGCCGGATGTGGATATCAAGATCGTGTACACCGGCCTCCGTCCCGGAGAAAAGCTCTATGAGGAACTTCTCATGGACGAGGAGGGAATGAAGGATACCCCGAACAAACTGATTCATATCGGACATCCGATAGAAATGGATGACGAACTTTTCCTGCAGCAGATCCACAGGCTGGATCAGGTAAGTAAACAGGAAGTAGAACCGATGGAGATGAAGAGAGTGGTATCTGAAGTTGTCACAACTTATAAGCCGGATCTCGAACATGTAGATCAGTCTCAGGGCGTAATTGCTTCCTGAAAGCAGGAAGAACATCCATGTAAGCAGAGATTGCATACCCAATGGTTACGCTTTACTTGAGTGGGTATTAGTGTTATTCTAATGAAGGGCTTATTGCGTGATAATATTGTTCGCTAGTTAATAAGTATTATTGTCCAAAGAGGGATAAGTTGCACCCGGGATTTTAAACAATAAGATGACACTCCAGCAGCCGGGAGGCTGAACACAGAGAAGAGCAGATGGACAAAGATAAAGCTAAGAAAATCATAAGAGGCACCGCCATTGCGCTTGGTGCTACATATGTCCTTCTTGATGTTATTGCAAAGAAGGAGAAGGCAGATTCGACCTATAAGAACGATCCTGATCAGCAGAATCCAATGCAGGGCAAGTCTGTCCAGTTTGTAACAGACGAGAATGATAAGGAGAACGCCGATGGAAAATCCGGTCATCTGAAAGCCACAGGCGAGTCCAATGCTCTCACACGACACAAGTCTGCATATGAGAAGTATGGTAAACGGGCTATAGATAAAGCACTCTCTTTTGGAGGTTTAGTTGTGCTGGCTCCTGTTATGGGAACAATAGCGCTCGCTATTAAAATTGAAGATCCGGGTCCCGTGCTGTTCACTCAGAAGAGAGTAGGACAGGATAAGCAGTATTTTAAGCTCCATAAATTCCGTTCCATGAAAATGAGCACACCGCATGATGTGCCGACGCATATGCTCGAAAATCCGGAGCAATACATTACAAAAGTCGGCGGTTTCATCAGAAAGCACAGTCTTGATGAGCTTCCGCAGATCTGGGATATCTTCGTCGGGAATATGAGTGTCATTGGTCCTCGTCCAGCCCTGTGGAATCAGGATGTGCTAGTAGCTGAGCGGGACAAAGTCGGAGCAAACGATGTGAAGCCAGGGCTTACTGGCTGGGCGCAGATCAATGGAAGAGATGAGTTGTCTATAGCGGATAAATCGATGCTTGATGGAGTGTACACGAAGTCACTCAAAGCCGGCGGTACAGAAGCTCTTAAAATGGATTCAAAATGCTTCGCGGGGAGTATTCACGTGTTTAACGGTGATGATTCTGTAGTTGAAGGCGGGACAGGAGCTATGGCTGGATCTACAAAAGGTAAACTGAGAGAAGGCGTGCCAGAACAGGATCCTGAAGAACATTTCGCATGTGATTACAAGTTCACTGTTAATCACAACGCTCATAAGAATATACTCATCGTTGGATCAGGAAGCTACATCGGTGAGAGCTTTGTCAAATACGCAACAGAGCACTACTGTGATAACTTCACTTTTACGACCGTTGATACACTGCCCGGTGAGAATGGTAAGTCTGAGTTAGACAGTCTTACACTTGACCAACTTGCCAATTTTGACATTGTGTATCACCTTGCAGGCATAGCACATGCAGATGTGGGACACGTTGACGATGCAACGAAGGAAAAGTATTACAAGGTTAATACCGATCTTGCTGTAGATACGGCCCGTAGATATAAAGCTGCACTAGAAGAGAGCGGAAAAACTGGTCTCTTTGTTTTTATGTCTTCGATGATCGTTTATGGCGATTCTGCTCCGTATGGGCAGGAAAAAATCATAGATCGCCACACTGTGCCTTCCCCAGCAAATTTCTACGGAGATTCGAAATGGCAGGCCGATAAGGGTATTCGTTCAATAGCTGATTCAACAATGAAGGTTGCTATCATCCGGCCACCTATGATTTATGGTAAGGGGAGTAAGGGAAATTACCCGACACTAGCGAAATTGGCGGATAAACTTCCAGTATTCCCGGATGTAGAGAATAAGCGGAGCATGCTTTATATCGGGAACTTGTGCGAGTTCTTGAGTCAGATGTGCCTGAGCAATGTTTGTAGAGAGGATGGATTAGAAGCACCGCAGTCACTCATCTTCATGCCGCAGAATGGCGAATTTACAAGGACTGCTGATATGGTTAAGAAGATTGCGGAAGTCACAGGGCACCACATTCTCATCCAGAAGGTATTAAATCCAGTAGTTGTTCTCGCTGGTCATGTTCCGGGAAAAGTAAGCGGATTGGTAGACAAAGCCTTCGGGAATAATAGCTATGATGAGGGGCTAAGTAAGTACGAAAAACTTGACTATCAGAAATATAATCTTGAGATGAGCATCGAATTGACTGAATCACCATCACTCACATCTTCATTCCCAGACAATAAACTCACATCTTTAGAAGGCAAGAAAGTTTTACTTATTGCTCTTCCTGGCTATCCTGATGGAATGATCAAGGAAATACAGGAGCTGGGTGCAGAAGTTGATTATATCCACGATAAGCCGAATGAGGGATTTGTATCAAAAACTCTGGGACGCCTTCATATGGGCTTCTATGAGAAAGTAATAAATGATTATTACAAGACTGTACTCGAGGCTCTTAAGAATCGTGATTATGATTACATTCTTTCTATACGTGGAGAATATACTCCGGCTGAATCTCTTAATCTGATGAGGTCTTACTTCCCTCATGCGAAGATGATTCTTTATATGTGGGATGGCCTTCACAAGCAGAATACCGTTGGAATAGAAGAAAAATGGCCGTTATACGATAAGGTTTATACATTTGACCGAATTGATTATGAAGCAAATAAAGGAAAGATTGAATTTCTGCCTCTTTATTATTACGACGCATACCTTCCAAATGATATTAAGGATGCGAATAGCAGCGATCTGAAATATGATTTGAGCTTTATTGGTACAGGACATGATGATCGTATCCGCATTGTTAAGGAAGTAATGAGTCAATGTGAAGAGCAGGGTTTAAGGACATTCCATTATTTCTTTATGCCACATAAGCTAGTGTTCCTTAAGAACAGGCTTTCAAATCCTAATTTCAAGAATGTAGAAGAATCGGATGTTCACTACGAGATGCTTCCGTTCGAGACACTTTACCAGACGTATGCGGACTCTCGCTGTGTGATGGACGTTGAGAATAGAGGACAGCATGGCCTTACAATGCGCAGTATCGAGATACTTGGACTGAGGAGAAAGTTTATCACAACAAATAAAGACATAGTTAATTACGATTTCTACAATCCCAATAATATTTTGGTAATCGATCGAGAAAATCCAGTTGTGGATATGGATTGGTTTAAAAAGCCGTATGAGGAACTGGATGAAAACCTCTATGGTAAGTATTCATTGAGGAACTGGATCCTGGAAGTTTTGAAGTAATCTCTTTTGTACTGAATGACCAGTTCGCGGAAAGTATACTAAGGAGTTGGAAAGTTAATGAGAATTTTAGTTACAGGTGCAAACGGATACCTTGGAAAAGGAGTTGTTAAGCAACTCTTGGATGATGGTATAGAAGTTGTCGCCACTGACTTCGGAGACAATCTGATTGATAAGAGATCGGAAATCAAGTGTGCAGACCTTTTCAATGTTGATGATCCGTATGAGTATTTTGGAAAGCCGGATGCGGTTCTTCATATGGCATGGAGAGATGGATTTGTACATAAGTCCGTGAACCACATCAATGATCTCCCGAAACATTATAAGTTTCTCTGTAAGATTATAGAATCAGGTTGTAAACAGGTTGCCTGCATGGGATCTATGCATGAGATTGGATTCTATGAGGGAAGCATAAACGAATCCACACCTTGCAATCCTCAGAGCTTATATGGCATAAGCAAGAATGCATTGAGAGAACTGCTGGACTTGAAATGCAAGGAGAATAAGACAATATTTCAATGGCTAAGAGGATTTTACATCGTAGGTAATACCGAAGATGGTAGCAGTATCTTCTCAAAGATAGTCCAGGCAGCACATAAGGGACAGAAAGAGTTCCCATTTACAATGGGTCTGAATCAGTTTGATTTCCTTGATTACGACGTGTTTTGCAAGTATGTGGCAGACAGTGTGGAGCAGAGAGAGATTAACGGCGCGATTAATATCTGTTCAGGTAGACCGGAGAAGCTTGCTGATCGCGTAGAGCGATTCATTAAAGAAAATAGGTTTGACATCAAACTTGATTATGGCAAATTTCCTGACCGCCCATATGATTCAAAGGCTATCTGGGGCGATGACTTTAAGATACGAATGATTGAGAAGTCAAAGAGATTGGAGAAACAATAAGTTGAGGAACCAATATACTGCATCCGAGTTTATTGAAAATGTGTTTGCATTCATAGACACAAAAATATTTTATCCTGGTGCGCGACTAATTAGAAGGCCAGTATATATACGTGGTAAAAAGAGTTTACGGTATGGAAAAAACCTAACATTAGGACATGGATGTAGGTTTGATCTTCTTAATAAAAATAAAGTAACACTATTTATAGGAAATAATTGCGAGATAGGAGACTATGTTCACATTGTCGCAACCGATAAGGTAGAAATTGGTAATAATGTGCTAATGGCTTCTAAAATTTTTATTTCTGATACAAACCATGGGTCTTATAAAGGGGAAGAGCAAGATAGCCCTGATGTAGTTCCAAATAGAAGAAAATTGACAACAGCACCTGTTAAAATAGGCAATAATGTTTGGATTGGAGAAAATGCAGTGATCCTAGCAGGTGTTGAAATTGGTGACGGCTGTATTATTGGGGCTAATTCGGTTGTTAATAAGAATTTTATAAAAGGTTCAATCATTGCAGGATGTCCAGCAGAAGTTATAAAAAAATGGGACGACGATAATAAAACATGGATATCAATAAAGTGAAAAGAAAGGTCTTCATTAAGGGTAAGGGATAGATTTAAATGAATTATACTGTTGTAATTCCTGTTTATAATGGTGAAAAAACTATTACAAGGGCTATTGATTCAGTAATTAAACAAACTAGATATGATTTAATAAAGCAGATCATTATTGTAAACGATGGATCTTGCGATAAATCTGAATTTATTGTGTTAAAATTACAGCAAACAAATGATAAAATTCTTTTGATTAATCAAAAGAATTCAGGGCCTGCGGCGGCTAGAAATGTAGGTATCAGAGCAGCAAAGACTGATTTTATTGCATTACTTGATTGTGATGATGAATGGGATACTAATAAAATTGAAATACAGGACTGCATTCTTGAAAATAATGTAAATATTAGAGCTCTAGGTTCTAATAGAGTTGGGGAAGAAATAAAGATTGGAAAAAAATACTCAAAAAAAATATATATGATGACGGCTTCTCTTTATTGCTTTAAAAATTGGCCCTGTACACCTTCGCTTGTATTTGATAAAACAATTTTTCATGACAATTCATGGTTTCCTGAGAATATACATTTCGCAGAAGAAGGCCTTTTTTTTATTTCACTAGCACAAAAAACTGGACTTTATTACACTTCGCTTCCTCTTGTTAAATGTGGAGGAGGAAAAAGAGCATTTGGCGTTAGTGGTCTATCTGGCAATTTAAGACGTATGCACGAAGGGAATCTAGAAATGATAAAAAATGCTTATAAATTGAATTATATTAATGCCACAACTTTTGTCTTTTCTTCTATTTTTGAATGCGTTAAGTATATTAGGCGCATCATTGTAAAAATGGTGGATAAAAGATGAATACAGATCAAGAATTCAAAAAAAATATAGTCAGTATTATTATCCCGGTTTATAATATTGAAAATTATATTGTTAAATGTATAAAAAGCGTTGTAACTCAAAGCTACAATAATTTAGAAATTATCGTTGTAGATGATGGATCTACGGATAACAGCATACAAAAAATCAAACAAATTAAGGACAACCGAATAAAGATATTTCATAAAGAAAATGGTGGATTGAGTTCAGCGAGAAATTTTGGACTCAAAAAGGCCATTGGAGAATATATTTTTTTCCTTGATGGAGATGATTATTTAGATAAAAACGCTATTAATAATCTAGTGATAGTATCTTCCATAAATGATGTAGATATAGTTCAAGGAGAAGCATGCTATTACTATTCTAATGGTTATTATAAAATTGATAAAATAAAAGAAGGTGTGATTGAAAACGACATTACACTTGAGTATTTTAAAACAAAAAATTTTAAAACATATGTATGGAATAAATTATATTCGCACAAATTCATAAAAGGACTAAAGTTTCAAGAAAAAATGACTAACGAGGACATAGCATTTAGCTATGATGTCTGTTTAAAAAAACCAAGAGTAATTAATTTAAATAAAGTTATATATTTTTATGTTCAGCGAGAAAACAGTATTGTACATAATAAAAAATTGTCAGAAAAATTAAAGGTTCTGGAAGCTCATGATTACGTGATATCTAGAACAGATGACAAATACAAGAGATACGCATTATTTCATGAATATCGTTCATGTTTGTATATGTTATCTGATTGCTGTATGGATAGGATCACATACCAAAGTGAAGAAATGTTATTTTTAAAAAGAAAGGTATATGAATTAAAAAAACAAATTGGACTTTTGAAGTATGACAGATGGATTTCAAACAAAGATTATCTAATTTATATTTTTTCGTTAATGCCTTTAGAAATGTTTTGTACTTTATTTACTGCTTTTAGGAAAAAACATGATGCTTGGAAGAGTCAGTAGCTTAATTTTTTATTGTATAGTAATATTTGTGGCAATCATCTTTTATGATCTATATCACAATCCGGGTTTTATGATAAAGTATGGAAATCATTATTCCAAAAAAAGAGCATTTTTAGTAATTTCCCTAGGGATTTTAAGTATCACTTTTGGTTTTCGGTGGAATGTTGGGACGGATTTTTTTAATTATTATTACAATATTTCAGAAAACATTTTCAACATTACTGAACCAATTAATGGATTACTATATTTTGTAGGACGTATTAGCGGCAATATATTATTAACTTTCTTCCTCTACATTCTTATAGAATTGATAGTGGTAAATCAAGCATTAAAAATATATTTTCAAAATGATTGGATTGGCATTGTATCGGGTATGACAGTTTATCTGTTTGTTTTTTTTCCCGCTAGCTTGAATACTGTTAGAGAATCATTTGCTTTGTCCTTTTTGCTTTTGGCATACTCTGCGGCATTGAGCGGTGATCATAATAAGTTATCGCTAATTTCTTTTTTAGTGGCTGTTTTAATACATAATGTAACTATCATCGCTTTTGTAGGTCTCCTTTTAATATATTGGGGATATAAAAATGCAAAATATGTTCCGTGGATCTATACTATATTTGTTATATGCTTATTTGGTTTTGCTCTTTACTTAAAAAATGTAAGTGACATAAATTTCTTTGGTCAGAGGCTAGAATCATATATTGGCACTTCTGAAATCAGATTTGGATTAGGAGTTTTTATTGTAAACATTCCTTTTGCTATTTACTGTTATCTTTTGTATCAGATTGATGTTACAGGAAAAGATTGGAAAGTAAATAGAAATACACAGGCTATTTCTGTTGGGGTTACAGCAATTATAGTCAGGCTTTTGTCTTATATTAACTTTTATTATTATAGATTTGCAAACTGTTTCTATATTTTGCAAGTTTTATTGTTCGGTTCTGCTTACGATATGATTTTATCTAGTGCACGAAAAAAGAAAGCTAGATATATAGTGCTATTATTTTGCGTTTTATATTTTATTTATCAATATTACATAGAAAAAACAGGAGATATTATGAATTATCAATTCAAATTGAAGGGATAACAGAAGAATGAATAATGATATCGAAGTTTCAGTTTACTGTACTACATATAACCATGAAAAATATATTCGAGATACTTTGGAGGGTTTTGTTTCTCAAAAGACAGATTTTAAATATGAAATAATTATTCATGATGATAGATCGACAGATAATACTGTGAAAATTATTGATGAATATAAGAAAAAATATCCTAACTTAATTACCACTATATATGAAAAAGAGAATCAATATAGTAAGGGAGTAAGGATTACTGATACTTTTATTGTCCCCATAATGCGGGGAAAATTGGTTGCTGTTTGTGAAGGGGACGATTATTGGACAGATAAGACTAAATTACAAAGACAATACGATTTCTTGAACTCTCATCATGAATATGTTGCATGTGTTCATAACACATATCTCTTGGATGCAAGAAATGGGAAAAAAAAATTAATGTATAAGTCCATTGGCGATCATGATGTTACTTTTTCTGATACTGTACGTGCTGGTAGCTATGCGTTTCATACATCTTCCTTAATGTATCGTTATGGTGCGGTTCTAAATAAGCCTGATTTTTATGAAAAAATGAAGTTTTGTGATGACTATCAAAAGGCAATTTTGCTATCTTTGCGAGGCAAAATTTGGTTTATAGATAGACCTATGTCATGCTATAGAATTTTTAATGAAAATTCTTGGACAGAAAAAAACTTTACTGCAAATGATATTAAAAGTCTTGATTCTGAGTTTAATCAACTTTGTGACATGTTAGACTCATTAAATACATACACTGGTTACTGCTATGATGATTTGTTATACAAAGTCAAACTTCAACATGAGTATACGCTTAATGAAAGAAAAAAGAATTTTAAAGCATTATCAGATAAAAAATACAAAAATGTTTGGTCTGATTATCCTTTAATATTTCGTGTGAAACGGAAGATTAAACGTTTTTTCGAAATTAAGAGTTTTTAATTTGATACGAGGTAACAATATTGAAAAAATTATTATTACTTGGTGGAACAAAATATCTTCTTCCATATATTATTAGAGCACATGAATTGGGAACATATGTCATCACCTGTGATTATCTTCCTAATAATATAGCACATCGGTATTCTGATGAATATGCTAATGTATCTATTGTAGATAAAGAGGCGGTGCTCAGAAAGGCTAAGGAACTTAATATAGACGGAATTATTTCTCCTGCTACGGATCCAGGTGTTGTTACTGCATCATATGTTGCAGAGAAGATGGGGTTACCCGGATGTCCATATAAGTCGGTAGACATTCTTCAGCATAAAGATAAGTTCAGAGCGTTTCTTCGAGATAATGGCTTTACAGTTCCTAATTCAGCGGGCTTTGATAATAAAGAGGATGCGCTCGCTGGCGCGAGGAGATTCAAACTTCCATTTATTGTGAAACCTACTGATTCTGCTGGAAGTAAAGGTGTGACAAGAATTGATAATCTTGATCAACTGCCAGTTGCTTTAGATGAAGCATTTGATGTCTCTATTTCAAAACATATCATCATCGAAGACTTCATTGAAAAGGTTGGAAGCTCTTCTGATACAGACTCTTTTTCTATTGATTCAAATCTTGTTTTCTGCAGCTTTAATTGCCAGCATTTTGATGCGGAAGCGATAAACCCGTATACGCCTTCTGCATACAGTTGGCCGTCTGATATGCCGCAAACTGTTCAGGGTGATCTTCGCTCTGAGCTTCAAAGGCTGATTAAACTACTGAATCTTGGCACATCACAGTACAACATTGAGACACGCATGGGGACGGATGGTAAAGGCTATATCATGGAAGTATCTCCTCGAGCTGGTGGTAATCGACTCTCTGAGATGCTCAAATACTCATGCAGTCAGGATCTTGTATCTAATGCTGTAAGAGCAGCTTTGGGAATGAAACTGGATGACCTGCATGATCCAGTATATAACGGTGCATGGGCTGAATATATTATTCACAGTAATAAGGCCGGAACTTACAGAGGAATAACACTTGATCCTGAGTTTGAAAAGAAGCATGTAATCGAAAAAGATTACTGGTTGAATCCAGGTGACCACGTGTATGAGTTTTCTGGAGCAAACCGGGCAATTGGTACTCTTGTACTACGATTTGATACACAGAGTGAAGCAGAAGAAACATTGGCCAATATCAATAGTTTTGTAAAGGTTGAATTAACATGAAAAAGATAATTGTTTTTGGCGCCAGCGGTGACACCGGCCACTATTTCATAAAGTATTTCCTTGATCATTATAACGGTGATGAGTATGAGGTCATCGCATCTGGAACAAGACATACTGATTATTTTACCTCTCTTGGTGTGCGTTATATTCCCGTAGATATTACAGATAAATCTGCATTCGAAGCACTTCCGCAAGATGATGTATACGGGATTGTAGATCTTGCTGGAGTTATGCCCGCTCGAATGAAGGGATATGACCCTTATAAATATATTGATGTTAATATCACCGGTAATTTAAACATTCTAGAGTATTGCAGAAGAACTCATGCAGACCGCATTCTTTTTGCTCAGAGCTTTGGTGATATCAAGAATTATTCAGAAGAAGATCCAATCTTGACAGTTAAAATGCCGAGAAACTTCAGTTTCACATCAGACCACACAGTTTATGTCATGAGTAAAAATTTTGCTGTGGACTTAATTGAAAATTACCACCAGATGTACGGATTAAAGAGATTTATTTTCCGATTACCTACCATTTATCTTTATTCTCCAATTGATTATTACTATGTGGATGGAGTGAAACATAAAATAGGATACAGGGCATTGATTGATAAAGCAATTACCGGAGATCCAATTCAGGTGTGGGGTGATCCTAGCCGCAAGAAAGACATGGTCTATGTAAAAGATTTCTGTCAGATGCTGTATAAGGCATTATTCGTTGACCTGGATGTGGGTTATTACAACGTTGGTACGGGAATAGGCACATCTTTACTTAACCAGGTTAAGGGAATGGTAGATGTCTTTAGTGGAGAAAAAAAGTCCGAAATCAGTTTCGCACCTGATAAGCCAAATGCACCTCAGTATATTATGGATATAACCCCTGCTATCAATGATCTTGGGTATAAGCCTGAATATGATTACATTTCTATGCTGAAAGATTTCAAGAAAGAGATGGAGCTTGAGAGAGAGGGCGTGTAAAAATGAGCGAACAAATTTTAGTGACAAAATCATCGATGCCTCCTATAGAAGAATATGTGGATGAGATAAAAGGTATTTGGGACAGCCATTGGCTGACAAATATGGGACCAAAACACAAAGAACTTCAAAAGAAATTACAGAAATATCTTGGTGTTGACCATATAGATCTGCTTACGAATGGGCATATGTCCTTGGAATTGACTCTCCAGGCATTAAACCTGCAAGGTGAGGTTATTACAACACCATTTACATTTGCATCAACGACTCATGCAATTGTACGAAATGGTCTCATACCGGTATTCTGCGATGTCGATCAAAAAACGTTCTGCATGGATCCTACTAAAATCGAAGAGCTTATAACAGATAGAACATGCGCTATTCTTCCGGTTCACGTATATGGCAATGTGTGTGATATTGATGCTATTCAAAAGATCGCTGATAAATACGGTCTTAAAGTAATATACGACGCGTGTCATACGTTCGGTGAAACATACAAGGGCAAGGGAATCGGATCATATGGTGATGTATCCTGCTTCAGCTTTCATGCGACAAAAGTATTTAATACGATCGAGGGCGGAGCTGTCTGCTATCATGATGAGCGGTTTGGCAGAGATATCTATGGTTTGAAAAACTTTGGAATCCGTGATCAAGAAACTGTCGACGCGGTTGGCTCGAATGCCAAGATGAACGAGTTCTGTGCTGCGATGGGGCTTTGCAATCTGAGACATGTGGATGAGGAGATCGCGAAGAGGAAAAAGGTTGTCGAGAGATACAGAGCTGATCTCGACGGAATAGACGGACTCCAGCTTAATGCCGTCCAGCCAGATGTTAAAAGTAACTATGCGTATTTTCCGGTGATTTTTGAGCCAGAGACTTTTGGCGCAACCAGAAACGAAGTCTTTGATGAGCTTGCAAAAGACAATATTAATGCGAGAAAGTATTTTTATCCTTTGACAAATACTTTTGAATGCTTTCACGGACAATTTGATGTAATGAAGACGCCGGTTGCCTTACATATAAGCAAACGGGTTTTGACGTTGCCTTTGTATGCAGACCTTGCACTTAGTGATGTGGATAGAATCTGCAATATTATAAAAAGCTGCGCGAAATAAACATAAGAGATACTTCGAAAGGGAATCCATTTCTATAAAAGAAATATGATGACTATTTATGGATACATTTAAGAATACGAGAGTAATTTCAGGGTTCATCTGGCGCTTTATGGAAAGAGTCGGAGCCCAGCTTGTACAGTTTATCGTTTCTATAGTTCTTGCGCGCATTCTTAATCCATCGGCATATGGCACCGTAGCCTTGATAACGGTCTTTACAACGATTATGCAGGTATTCGTTGATAGCGGACTTGGAAATGCTCTGATTCAAAAGAAGAATGCTGACGATATTGATTTTTCTACAGTCTTCTACACCAATATCGTTTTTTGCTTACTGCTATATGGAGTAATGTGGCTTTTCGCTCCTGCTATAGCTGGATTTTATCATCAGCCGGAGCTTGTTCCATATGTTAGGGTTTTGAGCCTCACCATTGTTGTCAGTGGAGTTAAGAACGTTCAACAAGCATATGTTTCCAGGAATATGCTTTTTAAACGGTTCTTTTTTGCAACATTAGCTGGTACGATAGGCGCAGCAGTCTTGGGCATTACTCTAGCGCTGCATGGTGCCGGAGTTTGGGCTATTATTGCACAACAGCTTTTTAATTTGACCGTTGACACTTGTGTCCTTTGGATTACAGTAAAATGGAGACCGATAAAAGCATTCTCGTTCCAGAGACTAAAGGGACTTTTTTCATTTGGATGGAAACTGTTGGTCTCTGCTCTGATTGATACTGGCTATAACAATCTTCGTCAGCTTCTTATAGGAAAAATTTACTCGCCGAGTGACTTGGCATACTATAACCAGGGAGATAAGTTCCCAGCGGTAATTGTTAATAACATTAACACATCCATAGATTCAGTTTTACTACCGGCTATGTCTAGTGAACAAGATCACAAGGATCATGTAAGAAATATGACAAGAAGGGCCATAAAAACGAGCACTTATATTATGGCGCCGCTGATGATTGGATTGGCTGCATGTTCAAGGGAAGTTATCTCTTTAATATTAACGGATAAATGGTTGCCTTGTGTTCCGTATCTTCAAATATTTTGCTTTACTTATATGATCTGGCCGTTGCATACGGCTAATCTTAATGCGATCAAAGCTCTTGGCCGTAGCGATATGTTCCTTAAGCTTGAGATCATAAAAAAATGCGTTGGCCTTACGCTACTTTTAATAACAATGCGAATCAGTGTACTTGCAATGGCTATTAGTTTGCTGATTAGTGGCGTATGTAGTTTGATCATTAATTCATGGCCAAATCGTGGACTTCTTAATTACAAAGTAGAGGATCAAATTAAGGATATTTTACCAAATATAATTATGGCACTCATCATGGGGACAGCAGTTTTCGGCATTGGATCAACTCCATTTCCTACTGTTTTAAGATTAATAGTTCAAATCGTTGTAGGGGCCGGAATTTATTATATTCTTTCTAGAATTACAAAGAACGATACCTATTTTTATGCAGTTAATTTGATAAAACAGCATAAAGATAGTAGTAAAGAATAAAGTCTGGCGTGGTCTGGACTTCTCGGGAATCCTTGTTGAAATCGAGGCTACTACTCACTGTGTCACTTGTCCGGAACATGGTGTTGTCACTGCTGCTGTTCCATGGGCATACTCTCAAAGCAGCTTCACCAAGGACTTCGACCTTACCGTTGCATGGCTTGCGACATATTTAACCCGCAGCGCTGTGTCGAACTATATGCGGATCGACTGGCAGACTGTCGGCAGCTGCATGTCGAGAGCCCTGCGTGATCTGGAGCCGGAACGGACCAGGCGGCTAAATGGATTGGTGAATATCGGCATCGACGAGACCAGCTACCTGAAGGGTCACAAGTATATCACAGTAGTCGTAAATCGCGATACCAATACTGTTGTCTGGGTTGCCAATGGGCCACGGAGCCCGCTGGATCACTGACTGTGTTAATGAGTTTACTCCTGAGTGTGCGCGCTGCGTGGATCCCTTCCACGTCGTCGAATGGGTCATGGATGCACTTGATGAAGTCCGTAAGGACCGCTGGCGTGCCGCCTATGCAGCTTGCCAGAGAGAACCCGCAGAAGCGTGGTCGTCCGAAAACGGATGATGAGACTGTTGGATAGGGTCAAGATTTTTTCGCAAATTCAATTTCAACCATCGGATTCTTGGTAGTTAGCCGGCAGACGCCTCAGCCGTTTCCGTATTGTTCATAAGTTCCATCTGGAACAGATGATCCATGTTGAGATACCGCTTGGTTCCCCAATCCGAAGCCGCTACGTAACGAAGTCTGGCGCAAACCAGCATCAAAGCACTTTGCCCATCTGGAAACGCCCCGATTGCCTTGGTACGCCGCTTGATTTCTCGGTTGACTCGCTCTGTTACATTGTTCGTCCGAATACGGGTCCAATGTTCTGTAGGAAAGTCCATGTAGGTCAGAGTTTCATCTACACCGTCCTCAACTTTCTTTGCGGCTGCAGAGAGCTTCATTTCACGAAATTTCGCAACAACGGAAGCTACCTTTTCGCGTGCTGCCTCTTTGTTCGTAAACGGTAAATCGTCAGTACCTGTCAAACTTAGCTGACCTTTGGGATAATGGAAAATATCTGGTGATAGGCACTGTTAAGGAAACATTACAATATTACGAAAATATTACGCAGGGATCATTAAGGACGAAATTATAAAGGATAATTCAAGTCCGGAAAGTTACTTTCCAGTCCAACAGACGGTTAATTTTTTATTTCGTAATATCCATTATCGAAAGATTATTTTCAGATCATTGTCTTCAAGGATGCTGTCTGAGTCATTTATTGCTTTTGAAGAGGTGTTAATTTGAGCCGATTATTTGTGATTGGAAATGGCTTTGATCTGCATTTTGGCTTAAATACAAAACCAGAATATTTTGAAGAATATTTGGCAACGAAATCTATTTATAACGAGCCAGATAATGCGTTAGATTATTTTCGGTGTTATGGTGTAGATTGGTCAGAATACGAACAGTCTATGGCAAATATTGAATTTGAAGAATTGGAAGAGGAGCATGAGCAAGCTCCAGATTATATGTCAGATCATGAGAGAGACAGAGATGGTGTCATATGGGATATGGAGATGCTTGTTGATAGCCTTTCTGGGGCAATAAACGATGCCTTGACCGATATGGTTGATGCTGCAAATGCACAAATCGAAAGTTATATCATTAATGATTCAAAGTATCCATTAAGATTATTTAATGCTGATGATGCTATTCTTTCTTTTAATTATACACGCACTGTTGAGAGACTATTTGATGTACCTGTGGAAGTTCCAATACTCCATATACATGGATTTCGCGATAATGAAGATCCGTTAGTGTTCGGATATAGGTTGGATGATAAAATGATGTATCCGTCACACTGGGGATTGAATGAAGAGAATGGGGATTATTATATCGATCAGCAACGACAGATAGCATATAGTTTTTATACGCGTTTAGAAAAGCAACTTAAGATAGACAAACTAAATGTTTTTATGAATGGGTTGAATGTATGTGAAGTAATCGTGCTTGGGCATTCGATGGGAATCGTAGATTTTGACTACATGGAAGAGATAGAGAAAGGGTTAAATCCAAAGCGATGGTTGATCTCTTATTATAAAGACCATGAAAAGAATGATATCTTAAATAGAGGTTATTCCTTTGCTTCAAAAATACAGTTTTGCACAATAGATGAGATCCTTTCGTGAAACGGCGTAGATACTTGTTGCTGATCTCATGAGTTGTCATCCAGTTGCTCTCATTGATTGTCTCTGAACTGCTCAGTTTGTTGTCATCGTTTTTTGTTCTAAACGCCGGGCCGAAGCCCGGCAGGAATTATTTTTCTATTATTGCGTTGGCGAGCATTTCATGCTCTGCAACAAAGCTGATCATGTGATCATCGATCAGCCATTTCTGCCTCTGACAGGCATACATCAGGCTTTTTTCGCACACACGGTTGATCATCCGCGGAATACCGTTGGAGATCTGATATATCTTATCAATGGCGTTGTCTGTGAAGACATCCTGTTTACATCCGGCATATTTCATATGCGAATCGATATACCCTTCGCATTCGGATCTGTTCAATGTGGGAAGTGTACAGTACATGTCTATCCGCTGGCGGATGGCCGTATAACGCTGAAGGCGAACTTGCTTTCCCAGAGCTCCGTCTGTCCGCACAATACAAGAGCCATCGGACTTTCGGAATCAAAATGATAGTTCAGCATGAAGCGGAATTCTTCAAGCATCTCCTTATCAAGCAGATGCGCTTCATCCAGAACACAGACAACACGTTTTTTCTGTACGCCCTGAATGATCTCGATTGCTTTCAGGAGTTGCCGCTTGGCATCTCCACGGTAGAATCCGGATTCCATTCCCAGCTGCTCGAGCAGTCCCTTATAGAACCATTTCGGAGTCAGCTTGGAATCTGAAAGATAAAGAAGAATGTATTCATCTTTTGGAAGCATGGCATCAAACTTACGCAGCAGTGTGGATTTGCCGCAGCCCGGATCAGACGTGACGACAGCGAATAACTTTTTATCTGCTACATACATAAGATGGCCAAGGGTATCACTCATAGCCTGTGTTTCATACAGCGCCTCCGGTGGTACATTTCTGGTAAATGGAGTTCTACTCATTTCGAAAAATGACTCATACATTGTCTTTGCCCTCCCTTCTGTAATCAGCAAAAGAGATGGCATCGGCTACCACTGTTTTAGATTCGCGGTGTCGTTTTTCCAATCCGTCCAGTAATCGGGAAGTCTCAGGCTTATCCATTGCCTGTATTGCGGCAGGCAGTGACGGTTTTGGATCACAGTAGTCCTTTATCTGTAATGGCTTGGCTTCAAAGGGCTCTACATGCGGATGATATACTCTGATGGTTTCCGGGCTGACAAGATCATAAGCAATCTCAACTTCCTGGCCAATGAGTGAAGGCTTTGCTTCGTATTTCCTCCCCTGAAATTTGATACATGCTCCGCGGTCAACCTTGCGGGTTACATGATGCAGAAAAGCTTCAGCAACGGTGGCTGTATCTATAAAGGTAAGTGGTCTGGAGTCTCTGTTCCACTCCTGAACAGGGGTAATGCCATCGGCGGGTACAACAACACCCTGGCTCTGATAGTATTCAGCTATCCCGCTGTGTGCTTTTCTGTGGTAATACTCCTCAAGATAGAGGGACCACAGGGCGTTTAACTGATCAAGAGTTTTAACATTCTTCAGCTTGCACTCACGATCGAAGGCGTCCACTACCTGATGGAACTTCTCGATTTTTCCTTTGGATTTTCCGCTTCTTACAGGCGCGTATCCGATGTGAATACCAAGTTTTGCCAGGGACAGTTTCAGTTGTTTGGCTACATACTGGGAACCATTGTCAAAGTATGCCCGGTCAAACTTACCGGCACGCAGAAGCACTGTATGAAAAGTATCTTCAACGATAGTTTCCTCACAGTTATCATAAAACTTCGATGCGATCACAAAACGTGAATGGTCATCGATGGCAGAAGAAAGATAGGTCTGTACCTTTGCACCATTCTTACCAATTGGCAGCTTTGGCCCATATTTAATATCGCCCTGGATCAGCATCATTCTGTGTGGCTTGCAAAACCGCTTGGATGAGCTCTCGCGTGCCTCCTTGTAGGTCTTCAGATGTTTAGCTCCAAAACCTGCCTTGTACAGATGGCGTTCCAGTGTTGAACGTTTCAATACCCCCGGTGCGATACGATGTTCCAGTTCCAGGATCAGGATTATTTGGGATACAGATCTCTCAGGTACTTCCCGTCTTAACTGGATTGCTTCGTCTACAAGCTCATCGAAGTTATCCGGCAGGGCCTGTGATCGGCGTTTTTCCCGGTTCATCGGCCTCAGCCCGTTAAATGCCTGATCCTTAAATGCTTTTTCGTAGCGGTATAACGAACGGATCGTTATGTCGTTGGCTTCTGCAATCTGTTTCCGAAGGACAACACGTTTGGCGTTATCCAGATCCTCCTGTAACAGTGGAGCGATCAACGTATAGCGGCGCAGCGCCTCGTTATCCTGCCATTCTTTGTTTATCGTCATAATAGTAACCTCCTTATGAGATCACTATACAGAGCATGATTATGACAGTATAAAAAAAGTAGGTGCACGAGGTTCAATAATAAACCGGCAGCAGAAACCCGCCACTGTTATAAACGGACCGGATGATCTGTTCCAGCCAGCATGGGGATCTATGGCGTATGGATTCGAGCAATGGTACCTGTGAATACAATACCTCCTGATCGTAATCAGAAAGCTCATAAGCAACAGAGCGCAGATATCCCTCGATGCGTTCCAGGTTTTCTGTAAACCAGCGAATCCAGAGCAGCATGGTATACACACATGGGTAGTCTTCTGAATTAAGGTCATCAGAAGTAACTACTCCGTCGATCACACCTGAAATGGCTTCGGCTTCGTAGTGCTTGTACGGCACCAGGCAGTCCGGCAGTTCATTATGATAGCGGCCACAGCCAGAGCATCGAAATCTACGGATCATGAGCCACTGCCTGCTTCCGCCCTCGGATTTCAGAATTCTGGGCTTCCTGTCGCGATAAACCAGTCTGGCCCGGCAGACTGGGCATGGAGGAGGTGTACCATTGCTTTCAACATAAAAAATCTTTATCCTCATTGTGAACAAGAGCAAAGTCTGATACACTGAACATGGTTGTAAAACAGGGTCCAGAGTACACGACGTCGCGGGAGGGTGTTCTGGACCTTTCCTTTTATTTTATTTACTAAAAGACAGTATACAGAGCAACTCCGTGACACACAAGGGGAGCAACTATTGGACATGCTGAGAAGTCAGCAACACCTTCGGCTCAAGAGCCTGGGATTTAGTGACAGAAACATTGCACGCAGCTGCAGTGTTTCACGTAACACAGTCAGACGCGTGATCGATAAGGCGACTGAGATGGATATCTCATGGCCTCTCGATTTCGACATGACTGACGGTGCGCTCGAGGAGCTTTTGTTCCCGAGCGACAAGTCGGCGACAGACAGACGGCTTCCCGACTATAACTACATCCGCAAAGAACTCTTGCGGAACGGTGTCACAAAAAAGCTTCTGTGGATCGAATACTGCGAGGAATGCCGGCAGGCCGGCGAAGAACCTCTCATGTATTCCCAGTTCTGCGAATACATCCGCAGGGATGAACAGAAGCGCCGTGCAACCATGCACATCCCCAGAAAACCGGGTGAGCAGATCGAGGTTGACTGGGCGGGAGATCCCGCGCACATCATCGCTCCGAATACCGGTGAACTCACCGACTGCTGGCTGTTTGTAGGCGTTATGACCTACAGCCAGTACACGTTCGTCGAAGCATTTATGAACGAACGGACCGGGAACTGGATCAAGGCCAATGTCCACATGTTTGAATTCTTCGGCGGCACTGCACCGATGATTGTGGCCGATAACTGTACAATAGCGGTCGATCACAAAAAGAGTGACTGCGGCCACTCACACGAATCAGTTGTTGCTGAGGAAGCGAGCACATCTGCATCAGATGCAGCTTTTACAGAATCATCTTGTGGAGCATAGTGGACAGTTAGAAAAACTTTGTTGTTTTTCAGAATCGTGACGTCACCATATTCCATTGCCATACGGGCAACCTTGGAGAAGTTCTGATTAGTTTCTGTCATCGAAACAGTTTTATCAGTGTCAATAATCATAATGAGTACCTCCTTGATATTTTGATTATAGATAAATTCTATTATCGAGGAATCTATAGAGGATAAAAGGAAGAATCATAGGGCTGTTCAGGTTTCCTATGGTGTATGGAAAACCTATAACGGCACGAAGGAACACAAGAACTGTATTATTGCCGAGACACTTGAAGCAATCGATGATGTAATGCTTTTTCGAATTTCAAATTACTTTTTGAAATTCACTGAAGAGTATATTCGTCAGCACGGCGAGTGTAAAAACGACTGATATGAATATGTCGAATACGGAACCACAAACCGTCTGAGAATAACTCTGCAAAAGAGCGATTTCTCAAGAGAGGCAGCCACCTATATCAGAAGTAATCAGGACGAATATGTGGTGATAGTTGATGGAAACTATAACTGAGAAAAAGCATACTGGAATGCGGATCGGAATTGGTAAGACGCGAGGCGGCTGATATCATTTTCATTTTGCCAGAGCTTTTTGTGGATTAAGAAATACATCTTGGAGGAGAGACGATCAGGAAGGCGAAGTTCTGGTGGAGTCCCGGCGCTTTGATATCAGTCAGATTGACTTTGATCTGCTGGCAGCAGAGTTTGCAAAGGTGAAGAGAAAGAATCTGATGATCAAAGACCTGAATGATCTGGTGCAGGAGCGCTTATCAAAGATGATGGCGGTTAATCCGTCACGTGTTGATTATTATGTTCGCTACATGGGAATCATTGAGACCTATAACGCGGAGCAAGATCGGACGACCATAGAGAAGACCTTTATGGAGCTCATGGATCTGGCAAAGAGTATGTCAGAGGAAGAGCAGCGATATGCACGTGAAGGGTTCTCCAGTGATGAAGAGCTGACGATTTATGATCTGCTTTTCTCAGAGAATCTGTCGAAGAGTGATATAGATAAGATCAAGAAGATGTCCAAAGACCTGCTTCAGAAAATAAAAGAGAGAATCGACGGTATGGATCACTGGACGGATAAGCAGGAGACCAGGGCAGCAGTTGATGTTCTGATCAGAAATGTGCTTTATGAAGAGATTCCGGACAGCATGTTCGATCGGCTGGAAGCATACCGGAAGGCTATATACGAACATATTTATACGCACTATAAGCAGGCGGCGTAAGAAAAGGAATGAAGTAAAAGATGGTATATAATTGCTTTATAAAATGCCAGGTTTGTGGAAAGATAACACGTATTCGACTTCAGGTCGGATGGCTTCCGGAACATCCAATTGTAGTTACTTGTGGGGAATGCGGCACTTCTCTGTCTGGAAAGGTTACTATAGGACAGGAACAGCCAGGGTTAAGATTTGCATTTGATAATGCTGAAATAGTGATAGATGAAAATGCAGATTATATGGTTGAGTGTTCTGGGGAATTCCCGGTAATGAAGCAGGGAGCTGCAAAAGACCCACTAAAAAATCCAATTACGCCGTTTATCAGAGTTATGAATCGCATGGATTCAAACGATGCATACGAAGAGTTTTGTAAATCTGTTGCTGCGGTGATGAAAACAAAACAGCAGTGGAGTTTTTATAAAAGAATTCTGGACTTAAGTGGTGATTTGAATAACAAATATCTTCTTCAGGAAATCAGGAAGATGTTTGATGAAAAGGTGATGCCTTGTAGAAATGAACTGGAGATTTTGAGAGCGGTTCATATGGTTGAGATTCATGGGTTCATAGGACCGTTAATGCCTGATTTTCTTAAGGATTTGACCTTTAGTAGCGATATTTTAAAACTGAATATGGATCAGACCAGACAGCTTATAAGCTTCTTGAACAGTAATCCTGGATATGGCCTTAAGGATATGCAAAACTTGATTTACAAGATGCTGGATGAGTTTCTGGATGTTTTTCACGCGCTTATTCCCGTATTGGCAGTGCAATATTACAAAGACGACAGTGTAGATTATGAAAGTGAAGGTACTACGACAAGCAATTTTGATACGGTGAAACAGTATTATTTGGATGTTTATGAAGCTCTGGGAAATCTATTAATTGTTCCTGTTGCTCTCAATAACATAAAGTATAGGGGTGATTATAATAAACTGAATCCTATAGAAGCAAGAAATAACTCACTCTCGGATTTTATTGGCCTTACAAAGGCAAATCGATATAAATATTGCATTGATACGGAAATATATACAGATAAGCTTAGGGTTATTATCAATTCAAAGCTGAGAAATGCTATCGGGCATAATGATGTGGAATATGATACTGCATCGCAGAAGATTACATATATTCCGAATCCGAGAGATCGGTCAAGAAAAGAGGAAGAATATCTTCTGGAGTTTGAGAATGAAGCGCTGCGATTATTTCAAGGCTTGTTGGTGACCGATGAGTATGTATACCGTTTGCGGCAACTTGAACTTATGATAAATGGATGCGTGCCGTTAAAACCGTAAGAAAGGAAATCTTGATGAGCTATTATACAGAGAGACATGGATTGAGGAAACCCGTAGAAAGAACATATGTGATTACCTATGAAATGTATGCAATGCTCTTTGATTGCTGCGAGAAATATTTTGAGAATCTTGGTTGCAAATATCCAGAGGAATGCCCGGATGGAAATGGATGTTGCGGTTTGGACTATGAAAATTTAATACGGCATTAACCTTTGAGATCCCTACAATCTTTAAGGACAGTAGAGGTTGCGTAGGTAAACCGCAAAAGGCGGCATATTATGGAGAAGATGATAAATATGATCAGTATGCTCTCTTGGATTTGATAGAGCTGATTGCAAATGAAATCTATGACATTACAGATCGTCGATATCATAGTTATTACAGGCACGATGATATTTCTTTTGGAACAACAACATGGATTAGGCCAAAGTTCCGGAAAGAGATTAACGATATCTTTACAAAAACGGGATTACTATATTTCTTGAACGACGATGGTATGGTTGAGAGGATAGTTGAGAATACTCCATTAACACCGGAAATAGAGAACGAGGTTCAGAATATAAAGGAAAAAGGGATAAAGGAGCTTTTGGAGGAAGCAATCTATTAGGAATAAGACTGGCTTTTTATGGGATGCTGTTCCTGTAGATAATATCGGCATTGAGGATCTTGATCAGGACAGCATTGAGATTTTTAAGCGCGAAGCACTTCGTAAACAAAGGATGGAAAAGGAGGATTTGGATATTCCAAATGATGAATTGATGGATCATCTGGATCTCCTAGTGGACGGGAAGCTTAAAAGGGCTGCTGTAATGTTATTTTATCGGAAGCCGGGTCGGATAATTACAGGAAGCTATGTCAAGATCGGAAAGTTCGGTGAAGGCTCTGATTTGCAGTATCAGGATACTGTGGAGGGATCGCTTTTTAATATCGCTGACAAGGTGATTGATCTGATATATACAAAGTATTTGAAAGCAAAAGTTACTTATGAGCATGATGTTCGGGTGGAGACATACCCTTTTCCGCGTGAGGGAGTGAGGGAAGCAATCTACAATGCTCTGGGACATAACAATTACGCTGCTAGCATTCCTATTCAGATACGGATTGAAGATGACGCTATGTACATCAGTAACAACTGTATTTTGCCGAAGAACTGGACAGTAGATACACTGATGAAACCTCATAAGTCAGAACCTTTCAATCCTTCCATCGCCCATGTTTTCTATCGTGCAGGTTACATTGAAGCATGGGGACGCGGAATTCAGAAAATCTGTGAGGCTTGTCAGGAATTAGGAACGCTGGAGCCGGAATATAGGGTGCTGGGTGATGACATTACTGTCAAGTTTTTTGCGCTTGAGAGCGCCAAAATATCAGAATCCAAAAATCCTAAACATCAGGGTGATGTTTTGGAGGATAAGATTTTAGATGAATTATGGAGAGATCCAAGATTGAATCAGAAAGAATTGGCTGAAATACTTGGAACCTCTGTTCCGTCTATCCAAAGGGCAATGAGCAAGATGAAAGATGACGGATGTATTGTACGAAAAGGTGGAAAGCGTTTTGGATACTGGGAAATTCATGAATAAGAACTCAACGAGCCATATTGTTACTGACGCCGTGACTTGTCTCTGAACTGACGGCATCTTTTGTCTCGGTTCTGCCGAACTTCATGTCACTGAATTCGCTTTATATAAGGCGCTCTGGCTCTGCCTGAGCGCCGCACGCACCTTGAAAATCAGGATTCCTTCTGGTTCCATTTCCGTTCCCAGTCTTCTGCGATCCGACTGATGGCTTCCGGCATCTCCGCGTTCGGATCAAAGAACGGGATCCGGCCTCGAAGGATACGGTATAGATGGAAGAACTGTCCCAGGTGCATCCATTCGATGAAGTCTTTCTGATCCCTCAGTTCTGCCTGAAGCTCGTATGTTTTGATCATGTATTTTGTATAGCTGTTGAAGAAATGGAAGCCTGGTTACTGGGTGATCGAGAGGCATTGAAAACAGCATATCCTAAGGCAAAAGATGGTGTGTTAAAATCGTACAGCCAAGACAGTATTTGCGGAACATGGGAATTGTTAGCAGACACCATTTATAGTGGCGGATACAAAGCTTTAAAAAAACATCCGTATAATGTCATTGGTAAAGTTAAAGCAGAGTGGACAGAGAATATTGGAAAATATATGGTCCCAGAAAGAAATATCTCTCCTAGTTTTCAATATTTTTATAATGAGGTTATGTGCAGAGTACAGAATTATTTATAAGATGTTGATCGATGTGACCCATTTCTTTTCCTGGTCATTCAGCATAATGATTTTGTAGAAAGATATATAAATGCTAATCTGAAACTGAGCCATGGAGGGTGCGGACGTTTTTCTGTACAGCCAAGGTAAGTCTAGGAATCAAAGCAAATATTATTACCCAGCATAGCTATGGAATATTTGGATCTAATAAAGGACATCTTTCATTGACAAATATCTTTTGAATGGTACAATAATATTACCTGATTGGTAATTTTACGTGGAGCGTGCTTGTGAAAATAAACTATGCAAATGAAAATGTAAGGCAGCAATGCACAAGCATGAAGGCTGCAACAAAGTTGTTTGGTGGCGATAAAAGATTGGCGATAAGTTTACATGCCAGAATCAATGCCATTGAACAGGCAGATATAATAAAAGATATCATTGCCATGCCAACATTTCGTTTTCATAATTTGCATGGGAATTTGGATGGATATTTTGCCATTGATATGAAAACGCGAAAAGAGAAATGGCGGCTAATATTACAGCCATTAGATGATAATGAAGCGGTATATGATCCGTGTCATATTGATGAGATTGCCAGTGTTGTAAAGACAGTTGAGATAAGAGAGGTGAGTGCACACTATGAGTAATTATATTGAATACAAAGATCAGATTGCATTCCATCCAGGATATTACCTCAGCGAAATGGTGGAAGAAAGCGGTCTTACGCAGAAGGATTTTGCGAAACGATTAGGAACAACTCCAAAGAACCTCAGTGTTCTATTAAAAGGAGAGCAGAATTTATCTATAGATATTGCTACAAAGCTTTCGAGAATGCTTGGCACGACAGTGGCTTATTGGTTAAATCTACAGCAAGCTTATGATGAAAAGCTTGCTGCCTTTATGTCCGAAGAAGAATTAGTGAGAGAGAGAGAAGTGTTTAAACTTATCGACTATGGCTATTTCAGAGACAATTTTCATCTTCCGGATCTGCCCAGAAAAATTGATGAACAGATTAAATGTGTTCGTGAGTTTTTATCGGTATCTTCCTTAACCATTTTGGAAGAACAGAATCTGGCAGTGAGTTTCAGAAGCTATACAACGGATTTAAGCCTTTCGAATGTTGTAAATGCTAATGCGATGGTTCAGATTGCAATCAATAAAGCTTTGAAAACAGATGCTCCGAAGTTTAATAAGAAAAAATTTGAGAGCGCAGTTGCATTTGCATTAACACAGACCAGTAATCATGAAAATTTCTTCCCTGTGGTTCGGGAAGCTTTTGAAAAGGCAGGGGTAATTCTGGTTGCACTTCCGAATTTAAAAAGTTCTGGAATTAATGGTGCGACAAAGAAAGTAGACGGAAAAGTCCTATTGATGGTCAACGATCGCAGGCATTATGCGGATACCTTCTGGTTTACCCTCTTTCATGAGATTGGTCATATCCTTAATGGAGACTTAGGGATTTCAGTTAAGGATGAGGCTGAAGATGAAGCTGATCTGTATGCACAGAGGACCTTAATTCCTCAAGAAGAATATGAAATATTCGTTAGAGAAAACAAAGTATTCACGGAAAGCAAGATCAGAGATTTTGCAGACAGGATAAAACAAGACCCTGGCATAGTGTTTGGTCGTTTACAACGTGACGGAAAGATATCATATACTGATGTAGTGCTGGGCAAAAAACTTCGCCATAAATACAAAGTTATACTCGCATAAGGAAGACACATGATGAATAGAAGGGCTGTGAAATAATCAGCTCAAGAAAAAAGAGAAGTAATAGCTGGAAACAGCCGATTACTTCTCTTCTTTATGGTAAAATATTACCATGATCAATCAAACCAATTCTTATAATACTCTAAATCAGTGCGATATCATCAGGGCGTTTTACCATTTTTTATTTCAGATTGCTTGGATACCAAAAATGAAATTTTAAATTCCACCATGATTATTCCGGCCCCTTAGGAGCCATCTGTCCGGACTTTGAGAGCCACCATTCCGGAGAATGAGAGTCACTGATTCCGGAGTTTTGGAGCCACTCTGACGGCTCCTGTATCATACGTTCCTTTATACTGTTTGTGCACGCTTCAGCGTGACTACAGATAAAGGAGGGTCACCATTATGACCAAGTATCGTGAGATCCTTCGGCTCAAGAGCCTGGGATTTAGTGACAGAAAAAGGGTTGAAATTGTGATATACCGGGAGTGGTAGCTCCCTACGCTGCTCGGACAAATCAAAAACCTTTTTGATAAATCACACACCTCTCCGTGGTGAGTAGCAGGCAACGACCTTATGGACGGCGAAGATGTGATAATAATACGAAGATAAAGGGAGGGTAATTATGAATACTGTTTACGAGCAACTATTATATACAACGCTAAGAATAGAATGCAAAAACAGTGAAGGCAAAGTAACATCAATAGGAACAGGATTCTTGTTGTCTCGCCCTGTAGGAGAAAACCAATATAAATTGTATTTAATCTCAAATAAACATGTGTTAATTGGAACCCCCAATATTACTATATCTTTCACGTGTAAAGAAAATGGGGAACCGAAACATGGGCATAAACAGGAGCTTAATCTTCAAGGTGTAGATCAAATTGTCAAAGGGCATCCCAATCCAAATGTCGATATTGCGGCAATGGATTGTACGGGGGCTTTTTATTGCCGCAGAAGATAAAACATACTATAAGTATGTTGATTGTTCCATGCTTGCTGATTTTCATGAGCCAGAATTATCGGTTACAGAGAATGTGTATTTTGTTGGTTATCCAGATGGTAGATATGATATGGCTAATAATCTGCCACTTATTAGAACGGGCATGATTTCAAGTCACCCGCAATATGATTTCAATGGACAGCCGGAATTTGTGATTGATGCACAAGTATTTCCTGGTTCAAGTGGGAGTCCTGTTTACATAGATTTGACATTCGAGAATTTTAAGAACGGACAAATTGTAGTTGGACAAAGAAAGTTGAAATTGCTTGGTATTGTTGCGATGACAATGATTCGGAATAATACATTGCAGGCAATCCCAACAGGAACGAATTATATTACGCAAGAGGTGCTGGGATTAGGAATTGTTTTTAAATCGACAGCGATTAAAGGACTTGTTGATTCGATGCCATTTAATTAAAAAAGGAAAGAGGTTATCACGATGCCCAGAACGAAAGGCAGCAAAAACCGTCCCAAAACCAATATCACCAAAGACTACGCATCCCAGATCGCAGAAAAGCAAGAGACTATTGCGTCTCTGAATACTGAAATCGCATCCATCACCGGCAACATTGACACTTTGAAGGCTGATTTGAAGGAGAAGAAGACTGCTCTGAAGAAGGCCGAAAAAGAAGTGGCATCTCTAGCGAAGAAGGCAAAGGCAGATGCTAAGGCCGCTGAAGAAGCTGCTGGCCAGCGGCATGAGTGCGGATGAAATCCTCGAAAAACATAAGATCGGCCGTGTGGACAAACTGAACTCCAGAAGTTCACACGTTTTTTTGAAGGTCGCTATATAGTTTATAACGGAAATAAAAGAAATGGAGTGTGACATAAATGAATTTATCAAAAATACATCATATTGCAATCATCGTATCTGACTATGAAGCAGCTAAGGATTTCTATGTGAACAAGCTGGGATTCTCTGTCATCAGAGAAAACTATCGCCCAGAGCGTAAAGACTGGAAGCTGGATCTGCGTGTTAACGAACACACAGAGCTGGAGATTTTTGCAGAAGAAAACCCGCCGAAGCGTGTGAACCACCCGGAGGCCTGTGGGCTGCGTCACCTTGCATTTTGTGTGGAAAGCGTGGAGCAGACAGTGAATGAGTTGGCAGAGGTAGGAATTGAATGTGAGCCAATTCGTGTGGATGATTACACCGGCAAGAAGATGACCTTCTTCCATGACCCGGACGGACTGCCGTTGGAGCTGCATGAGTAAAATGAAGAAAACAAGAAAACCAGGCGGTGGCCGGAAGAAGTTGAAGCCAGAGTACGATGCCGGGAAAAATCTGAAAGAGCAGATGGAAAGTGCTGTGGCACTTTATGATTCTGAGATGTCCTTGCAGGCCATCGGCGAAGAACTGGGATTAAATCCAATCAAAGTAAGAAAGCTGCTTATCACGGCCGATGTGTATGAATCTGAAGTGGCGGAGAAGGTGCAAGCTACCTTTCAAGAATACCGTGAAACACAAGACTACAAAACCTCCATACACTCAACTGCAAACACTCTGAAACTTTCCAAAGCCTCCGTCACCTCGTACCTGCCATATCGGAAAGGTGTGTACTTCCCAAGCACAGCAGAAAAAGGGAAGATCAGTGTCGGAGCAGCGCGGCAGCGGAGATACAGAGCAATGAAGCGGTGGAGGGTTGATCCGACAGAAGAAAACTTCTGGGGCATGGTTATGTCCTATGCAGAGGTAGGATTTAAAACCTACTCTGGATTGCCATTCTCTTACGAAATTAAAAAAGGCAGGAACGGTGAGCACACAAAAGAGCTGTGGATCGACCGCCGGGAGAAGAGTAAAAGTCTAGCATGGAGTTCAGTGCTGCTGGCGCTGAAGAATATTAAAGGAGAAGTGGTAGACCGCCCGAAAGCTCTGGACGATATCCGGGGAGTGACTTACATCTACGGAATGTTCTATCGGTTCGGATTGATCGATGTGCCGGATGAAGTGAAGGAGAAGATGGGGCATCCGAAAGACCGCAAAAAATAGGTTGCTATATGCAAAAGTCTACGGTAAGATGTGCCGTAACTGAGGATGTGAATCTCAGTTGGGAAGGATGGTAGCATTATAGAAAAATTGAAGAAAATGCTGGAGGAGTATTTGAAGAAAACGGAACCAGAGTGTCGAGTGACCAATATTTATGTGCTTCCATTTTGTGTCCTCCTTATCTTCTTTCCGTGTTCTAGGCAATTCTGCTATTTCCGTTTTACTTGCTAGGCGTACTGCTGGATTCTCTTTATATATTTGTGCTCCGCAGTCTGGGCAGCGGTCAGGTAGTTCCTCAGCAGAGAAGCAGTAGCGGCAGGCGTTGCAAAAGTAGTAGTTCAAGTCATATTCACCCCAATCTCTAATATATCCTCAAATGCAATAATGGTCGGCAGCTCTTTGCCGGTATCATTTATAAATCCTGTGTAAATTCGGGGGTGCGGACGAAATCCTGGACCAAATGAGGTCATTAACAGGAGGAGGTCACTCACATGTATTCCTACGAAGAACGATTGAAGGCCGTTCAGCTTTATATCCAGTATGACAAGAGCTACGCGTCGGTTTTCAGAGAGCTTGGATATCCACCATCTTCACATTCCATAAAACTTTGGTATAAAGAGTATGAAAAAACCGGAGGTCTGCATAAGTCTTACAGCAGTGCAAACAGCCACTTTCTGCGGACAGCAGGGCCGCATTTTCCGGACGGTTCGGGCCATATTAAACGGACAGCCTGGGAGATCAGTAGGGCAGAGGGTACTCCGCCCTACTGATCAGTATTGATCGGTGTTCCAGAAGAAAGCTATGCTTTCTCAATCAGTACAGTAAATCCTGTCGTCAGTCTGCGTCTGATCCCGTCAAGCTTACCGTAGATTTCCTTCTCGTCACTCAGCTGGTTTCCCCACTCATCTGGAGAATACTGACAGCTGAAGAGTGTGGAGGTGCCAAGGTCATCCTGAAGCTTTATGAGATGATACAGGATCTTGATCCCTTCTTCTGAATACCTGCTTATGGTAAAATCATCAATGAACAGCAGCTGGATCCGTGCATAGTACCTGATCCTCTTGCGGTACTTGTTCAGATCTTCCTGGCGGTTGAGGACGATCAGTTCGTCTAGCAGGTCACTATAGTCTACGAACTTACAACGGTAATTACGTCTGCATGCTTCCACACAACAGGCAGACAGGAAATAAGACTTGCCGGCACCGGTGATTCCATAGATCCCGACGTTCTGCCGATTCTCAGCGAAATGAAATTTCAGGATCTGTTCAACGGTGGCATCATTGTAGATGCGTCCGTTGCCGGTTTTCAGATTCTCGGCCAAAGCACCTTTATTGATCAGGCTGCTGAGCCGCAGATCTTATTCTTCATTGCCAACCTCCGTTTCCTGACGCTTCAGCAGGTTCTTAAGGGAATACTTGCTGTCATCATCTTTGTAGGGCGCCGGATACGGCTGTTGCAGCATCTTCGTTGGGTCTACTCTGTGGCATTGTACTTTGCAACGGCTCTTTATGGTAAGTTGAGATTGTGTTACATATATAGGAATGGTTGCATCTCCCAGCTAAAACGGCGTCTTTACAGCAACGTTCCAGGGCTTCCGCTTCTCAGCACCCACCTTTTCCATCAGGACACGGCTTAAATCATCCAGCGAATAAAAGACCATATCTTCCATATCCATGAGGATGTGCATGGGAATGATCTTTACGTGGCCTTCCACAACTGGTTTCCAGCGGGGGGATTTCACTTTGGCAGGGGTTAAAACCGTATTGTTATGTTCTGCCCATGCCTGGAAATCTTTATTCAGGACAGGGCTGATCCAGTCCTTGTTCCGGGCAACTGCCACTTTGCAATTATCCGGGGTGATCGTCGGCGTCACGCCGCCAAAACAAATCAGAGCATTATTATTAACCCGGATCCAGTTCCGGATATCGCATTCGGTCATTCCTTCAGCGTAAAAGTAATCACTGTAGGTGAGGGCAGCGATAAAGATCGTGACCTTTGTGGTCTCATCCGGGTTCCGGCGATTTCACGGCAGCTGAGATGGGTCACAAAGTGAAGCCTTAGTACTTTTTTGTAATCCATAGTAGGACCTCCAGATATAATATTTCTCCATTTTAAGGAGATGCGCTTATTATATCTGAAGATCTATTGTCCGGTTAATGTTTCCTTACTTGTCCGCTAATTATGTCTCAGACTGTCCGCCGAATATGGCACAGATGTCCGTTTAGCTCGACAATCTGCACGGAATGTCCTGTTAAGAGATGTTTGGCATAATTATATATAAACAGAAAGTTATTTTTGGATAAAAAGCTCAATAGACATTTTGTGTAAAAGTAGTACAATACACTTATAAGTAAACCGGTTTACTAAAAACTAGAAAATAATTTCATTAAACCATTGCTATATATATGTGTAATGGTTTACCATATAATCTGAGATCAGGATAGCATTAATATGCTAATATTGGGATTACAATTAAATATAACTATTCCTGGAGGATTGATTATATGAGGGTTACAATTTCGGATGTTGCTTTAAGGGCAGGTGTATCCAAATCGACAGTTTCTAATTATATTAATGCAAGATACGAGAAAATGTCAGATTCAACTAAGCAGGCAATTTCGAATGCGATGAGGGAATTGGAATATATTCCGAATGTAAGTGCTCAAAGACTTGCTAATAAAACTAAAAGCCGGACTATCTGCTTAATTATTCCAAGAAATATGGTTCGTATTTTTGATTCTTTATACTATCCGACGGTTTTTAGAGCTATTGAGAAAGTTGCAGCAAAAAGGCATTATCGAATTTTGCTATATCCAATGAGCGGCATCAGAGATGATGATTTTAAATACCTTAATGGGATTTCTTCGTCTTTAATCGATGGTTATATTGTTTTTGATCTTTCTGAAGACAATTTGTTTTTTAGAGATTTTGAAAGCAAAAATATTCCATATATATGTGTTGGCAAAATATGGAATGTTGACGATTACAATTTTGTGGCGTCAGACCATCAAAAAGCGATAGAAGATTCTATAAAGTATTTACGGCAATTGCATCATGAAAAAATTGGCTTTGTAACATTAAAAGATGATAGTGTTGTTTCCAAAGTAAGAGATAAGGGTATTTTAGAGATTTGTTCGGAACAGCGCATTCCACTCGAAAATATCATCCGGTATGATCACAAATATCAAGTACGTAATGCTGACGATGAAACATTGCTTCACATGTGGGAAGAGATTTTTAATGATGAAACTGCAACTGCATTTATCATTACTTCAAGTGTGAGGCCGATGATGTTATTAGCGGCACAAAAATGCGGATTGCATGTTCCTGATGATTTTTCCTATATAAACATTGAATATTATCAGCGTAGTCCATTAGATGAAACTGTTCAGACTAGAGTTGAGTCGAGGGCAAAAGAGGTCGCTGAGATTGCTTTTGAGGAATTGCGCAAAAAGATTAACTCTGAAGAGGAACGGAAAAAACGGACAAATATTCTGATTCCACTTTATTTAACAATTGGAGATACCACTGCATTTAATCCAAAAGCGTGAACGAAGGCTGTTGCCTATCGGAAGTAGTCTTTTAAAGGAGGGAGCGTAATATGAAAAAGAATGTCATCGCAATGTTGACAGCAGTATCTGTTTTTGGTGTCACATTGGCTGGATGTGGATCTGGATCGACAGCAACCAGTTCTAACGCATCTAGTAAATCAACAACATCGACAGTGGCAACTGCTTCTGCAAGCGAAGCATCAACAACGGATAGTTCGGCTTCTGCTGAAACGTCTGGAAGTTCTAAAAAACTTGTCTTTTGGGATAAAGCGGAATATGTTGACGAATACGGCACAATGATGAAGCAAGTCGTTGATAATTTTGCAAAAGAGAACAATGTTGAGGTCGATTATGTAAATGTTCCCGCAGCTGATATGAAACAAAAACTAATGGCTGCTATTGAGGCAGGGAATGCACCTGATTTGATTGTTGGAGATAATACGCTTGTTGGCCAGTTCGGATCTTTACAACAGTTAGCAGATGTCACAGATGTTGTAGATAGTATTGATTTTACTGATGCAGCAAAATTGATTGGTGATTTTGATGGAACGCAATATATGATTCCACAGGCATTTACAGCTCCAGGTATGTACATTAGAAAAGATGTATGGGAAAAAGCCGGTTTAAGCATGCCGACCACATGGGATGAATTAAAAGAACAGGCAGAAAAGGTCAATGATCCGTCCAATAACTTTTATGCTCTTGGATTTGCAATGGGTGCATCAGGTGGTGGAGATGCTGAAGGTTTTGTTAGGACGATTATTCTTGACTGGGGTGGACAGACAGTAGACGAAGATGGAAATGTTACTGTAAATTCTCCGGAGACGGTGGCTGCATTTGAGTACATTAAATCTCTTTATGATGAAGGGTTAATTTCACAGGATGCAATAACTGGAGACGATAACTGGAACAATCAGGCGTATCTAGCTAAAACCACAGGAGTTATTTGTAATTCTGGATCTGTAATTGCATCTATGGAATCGGATGATCCAGATCTGTTAGCAAATACAGAAGTTATTGCATATCCTGCTGGACCCAAAGGAACATATACACTCGGTGGAAGCAACGTTTTCGGAATTATTGCTTCAGGCAAGCATGTTGATACTGCTAAAGAGTTTGTAAAATATTACTTCTCAGATGTGGATAATTATGAATCTATGATTGAGGTAATGGATGGTATGTGGCAGCCAGTTATTAATGGGCTTGATGACAAACCATTTTGGCAGGAAGATCTTCACAAGCCATGGCTTGAATCTTCACAGCAGACTGTTGCAACGTATTACCCGGCACCGACAGATGATCGCGCAATGACATGTTTTAGCAACCAGCTTTGCGTAAAGGCAGTACAGGAAATGCTTGTTAACGGAACCTCTGCCGAAGATGCAGTGGCTGATTTGGAACAGTCATTTAAGGAAGTTTATAACAGCTGACAGGTGCGAATGTAAAAAGAGGGTGGCCAAAAGCCACCCCCAAATTATAAAAAGAGGTTTCGGTTTGAAAATAAAAAACACGCAGATAACAAAATATGCAAGCCAACAAAAGAAGGATAGACGACTTGGAATTATTTTGGTGATTCCTGTACTGTTTGTCATATTTGCCATTACCGGTATTCCATTTGTCAGAGCAGTATATTGGAGTTTTACCAATAAAGTTGTTGGTTCTAAGCCATCATTTGTTGGCGTGGCAAATTACATACGAATTTTCCACGATAAAATATACTGGAAATCCTTTTTTAATACATTAGTATATACATGTGGATGTATTGCTGCCAAATTTCTGCTGGGATTACTCTGGGCAGTATTATTAAACCAGGATCTAAAAGGAAAGGGATTTTTTAGAACTGCACTATTAATTCCATGGGCTTTGCCTGGCATGGTTGCTGCAATGACATGGAGATGGATGTATGACGGAACATATGGGATCATCAATAGTTTGCTTTTACATAGTGGGATAATTTCGACTCCAATAGCGTGGCTGTCAGATCCTAAGTTGACCTTATTATCTACCATGATTGTTAATGTATGGAGAGGTGTTCCTTTCTTTATGTTTAGCATTCTTGGCGTTCTTCAAACTTTGGATAAACAAATGTATGAAGCAGCCATTATCGATGGTGCCGGAATTTTTCAACAGTTTTTTCATATTACCATACCCAACATTGCAAATGTTCTGATGGTAACAACGTTATTATCGACAATTTGGACGTTCAATGATTTTGAAAATGTCTGGCTCGTTACAGGAGGTGGCCCACTGTATTCTTCTAGTACAATTGCCACCTATACATATGATATGGCATTTATTCAAAATTATTTGGGGAGAGCTTTGTCAATTGCGGTATCTGTTATACCGATTCTCCTTATTCTTATGTTTGTATTTCAAAAAATTCAGAAAAAGATCGATGCATAGTAACAGAGGAATAATGGTATGTATTTAAAGAAGAAAAAGAAAATAAGGATGTTCATCACCTATATTTTATTGATAATAGCGTTGATTTGGACAATCTTTCCCTTGTATTGGATGATAAAATCCTCATTTACTGTTGATAATGAAATGTATGTTGCGAGACCTACATTATTTGGTTTTACTCCAACTGTAAGTCATTATATAGAACTTTTTAAAGAAGCCAAATTCCAAGTAAACCTATTAAACAGCTTAATTATTTCTGGAATAACCACTTTGATTGGATTGGGGATAAGCATTCTTGGATCATATTCAATGACCAGATTAAAATATCCGGGAAGAAAATTATTTAGCGCAAGTGTTATTATATCCTATTTGCTTCCAACGGCTGTTTTATTTATTCCAATGTATATTTTTGTGAGCGGATTGGGGTTAGGTGGTACAAAATGGGCGCTGTTAGTGATTTATCCAACATTCGTTGTTCCATATTGTTGCTATATGTTACGAAGCTATTTTAATTCAATTCCGTATGCTTTGGAGGAAGCTGCATTAATTGATGGTGCAACTAGAATGCAGACATTAAGATATATTGTTCTTCCTATAGCCCTTCCAGGAATAGCCGTTGTTGCCACATTTGCATTTACTATGTCTTGGAATGAATATTTATATGCAATGATTATGACAACCAGTATGAAACAGATGACAGCAACTGTCGCAATATCCAGTTGGAAATATGGCGATATTATCAATTGGGGAAGAATTCTTTCTGGCTGCGTCGTAGCTTCAGTACCAGTAACTATTATTTATATTCTTGCTCAAAGTCTATTAGTATCTGGAAATACTGACGGTAGCGTGAAATAAGACAATCAGGAGACCTGTTATGGAAAAGACATATGAAGAATTATTAGATCATGTAAATACAAATTCTAAGCCATCAGATCTTAGGATAACGGATATGCGGGTGTGCGATATTGTAGATGCACCTATGCATTGTACGATACTTAAGATTTATACTAACCAAGGCATAACCGGATATGGAGAAGTAAGAGATGGTGGATCAAGAAATTATGCGCTTGCATTAAAAAGTAGGATTATTGGAGAAAATCCATGCAATATTGATAAAATTTTTCGAAGAATTAAGCAGTTTGGTGGCCATGCCAGACAGGGAGGTGGAGTATGTGGCATTGAGCTCGCACTGTGGGATCTTGCAGGAAAAGCATATGGAATACCAGTATACCAGATGCTAGGAGGAAAGGTTCGGGAGAGCGTCAGAGTATATTGTGATACAGATGTAGAGGGAAAACATACTGGAAAACAAATGGGTATGGCTTTAAAAAAACGTCTTGAAATGGGATTTACATTCTGCAAGATGGATCTTGGAATAGATTTACTATTTGATGAACCCGGAGCTATCAGTGCACCATTGGGATTTGTGGAAGAGCTGAAAAATTCTGGAGATAACTATAACGCAATTCCAAGAAAATTAACCAGGGATGCATGGTGTCAGAGAAACAAATGGTATGATGTTCAAAATATTGCACATCCTTTTACGGGAGTACAAATCACTGAGCATGGTCTGGATATTCTGGAAAATTATGTAAAAGAAGTGCGAGATGTTATTGGCTTCGAAGTTCCATTAGCCATCGACCATTTAGGACACATTACGCCAGAAGCTTGTATAAAGTTAGCAAGAAGAATTGAGAAATACAATATTGCATGGATGGAGGATGTAATTCCCTGGCAGTATGCACATTTGTATAAAAAAATTTCTTCGGCAACATCTGTTCCTCTTTGTACAGGAGAAGACATATATTTGAAAGAGAATTTCAAACCATTACTTGAATCAGGAGGGATTTCCCTTATTCACCCAGATATTCTAACTGTAGGTGGAATAGGTGAATTAAAAAAGTTGGGAGATTTGGCTGAAGAATATGGCGTTGCTATGTGTATTCATATGGCAGAGACACCCATTTCAGCAATGGCAGCCGCTCATGTTGCAACTTCAACACAGAACTTTTTAGCACAGGAATTCCACTCTGTAGATGTACCATGGTGGAATGATATAGTGAAAAGCGGAGTAAAAGCACCAATTGTTGATAAAGGATTTATTCATGTTCCGGATTTACCTGGTTTAGGGATCGCAGAATTAAATGACGACGTACTAAAAGAACATCTTCATCCAGATTATCAGGATATGTGGGCGCCTACTGATGAATGGAATTATGAGTACTCACATGATCGTTGCTGGAGTTAATGGGGAGGTAGAAAGCAATGCATTTTAATGTAAAAGAAGATATTATCCAAATAACATCAAAATGGACAGGAGAGAGATTCCCAGATGGAAGACCCAAGGTGCCCAATGAGGATTTGGAAATATTGCGTTCTATGACGCTGGAGGAGATTTGGCAGCCCTTATACGAATCAGGTTATGTTAATCAGTTTGAATCACACTTTTTTAGAATGAAACAAAATACTAAACTTGTTGGTAGAGCTGTGACTGCTGCATATATTCCAGCAAGACCGGATCTGTTCGAAACAGTTGAAAATATTGGGCATTCCGAAGGAAGACGGGGAACACATAATTTATGGGTTGTTGATACGCTGGTAGAAGGAGATGTAATTGTTATTGATTTCTATGACAAGATTTTCCAAGGAACATTTGTTGGTGGAAATTTGTCTACTGCGATAGCTAACCGAACCAAAAATGGAGGAGCTGTAATATGGGGAGGAATTCGAGATATAGAGCAAATAGATAAGATTGACAACATTCAGATCTATTATAGAGGATATGATCCTACGCCAATAAAAGATTTTGTTATGAATGGTTTTAATACACCAGTGCGTATTGGTGGAGCTGTTTGTCTACCTGGTGATATCGTTTTCGCCTATAAAGAAGGGGTTATTTTTATTCCTGCACACATGGTTAGGCGAGTTATTGATGCCGCTGAAAAAACACACTGCAAAGACTTATTTGGCTTTGAAATGATAAAGAGAAATATTTATAATACGGCAGATATTGATGTTGACGTATGGCCAACCTCAGTTCTTGATAAACTCGTGGAATTTATTAATGTGGATGAAAGAGCAGTCAAATATAAAAATCTTGATTGGACAGAAGAATATAAAAAAGCAAAGGAATGTTACGGAGAATAACAGGTAGAACATTTTCTTTATAAAATCGCTTAATAAAATAGCGGAGGAGGAATCATATTGACTGAATTATTAACATTTGGAGAACCAATGGTGGTGTGGATTCCACACGAAATTGGAGATTTTTCCTCCGTAAAGAATTTTTCTAAAGGCGTAGCTGGTGCAGAACTAAATGTTGCAATTGGCGTAAGAAGATTAGGTCATTCTGCCACCTATTATACAAAATTGGGATCGGATTTTGCAGGTGACTACATTCTAAAAAAAATCAAAGATGAAGATATTGATTGGAAGCATATAAGCATCACAGAAGATTTTTTGACTGGAACATATTTTAAAACAAAGGTCGATGTTGGCGATCCAAGTGTATACTATATGCGAAAAAATTCTGCCGCATCCCATATTAGCATCAAAGAATTAGATACATTTTCTTTAAATGATTTTAAAATTTTGCATTTGACCGGTATAACAGCTGCGCTATCAGAAGAAACATTTAATGCATCGCTGTTTCTGATAGAAAAAATCCATAATAATAATATTCCATTGCAGATAATTTTTGATCCAAATATTCGAAAGAGTCTGTGGGATGATGAAGATAAAATGAGATATAAAATTAATCTCCTTGCTTCTAAGGCAGATTATTTTTTACCAGGAATAGCAGAAGGTAAGTTATTATGTGGAAAAGAATCCGCAGAAGAGATAGCAGAATATTATTTGGCTAATGGAGTGAGAAAAGCTGTAATCGTAAAATGCGGAGGCAACGGCGCATACTATAAAACTGCAACAGGGATTGGTGAACATGTTCCAGGATTTAAAGTAGATAACATTGTTGATACTGTCGGGGCTGGTGATGCTTTTGCGACAGGTATTATTACAGGACTCTTAGAACAAATGCGTATTTACGATGCTGTTGTTCGAGGTAATGCGTTGGGCGCAAAAATGTTAACAGTATTTGGCGATAATGAGGGTCTTCCATCTAAAAAGGAACTTGAGTGTTTCATACAAAACACCCCACAAATTGCCATACAGTGAATATTCTATTTGTAATATTATAAACTGGCAAAATTGAAATTAAAGAAGTATATCTCTCCAAACATCCTATATGATAAGTATTCAATGTTAGATTATAGATTTACTGTCATGATAATAGGAATGTTTGGCTAAGAAATTGGAAGTATAGTATGGATGATTTTTTTAAAACTTTTTATAAAATAGGTGTTATCCCTGTCGTTGCCACTCGAAATACCAGTAAGATGTCGATGCTATCAGATGCACTATATGATGGAGGACTACCATGTGCGGAAATTACTTTTCGTACTGAAGTTGCAGCTGACATCATTCAAATAATGATTAATCGGCATCCTGATATGCTGATTGGAGCAGGAACAGTTTTAACAACGGAACAAGTTGATCTGGCAATTAGTGCTGGAGCCAAATTCATTGTTAGCCCGGGTTTAAACCCTAAGACGGTAAAATATTGTCTAAAAAAAAATATTCCTGTGTTACCAGGGATTCAAACCCCTAGTGAAATTGAGCAGGCACTGGAATTGGGGCTGGATGTGGTAAAATTTTTTCCTGCAGAATTATCAGGGGGTATTGCCATGATAAATGCATTAGCAGCTCCTTACCATAATGTAAAATTCATTCCAACTGGAGGAATTAATTTTAGCAATATGGATGCATATTTAAAAAGCGAACATATTCTGGCTTGTGGTGGGAGTTGGATGGTAACCAACAATATTATTGAAAATGACACTTATAATGAAATGTATACAAATATAAAAAAAATATCTATGAATGTTAAAAAAATACGTAATGTATAAATCCTTTACAAAACACGTTTCTGCACAAATTCTGCAAACATATATGGATTTCTATATGTTTTGGCGGTAAGCGGTAAACCGCCAGTACCTTATTAAAAAATACAGCTGCCATTTCTGGCAGCTACAAGTTGCTAGTTAAGTTGTTTCCTGCATTCCGCCGGTAGATCCTGAGTAAGCGGTAAAACGTCAGTACCTGTCGACTTGAGCCGACTTTTGGGATAATAGATGATACCCCGTAAGCGGTAAAACGTCAGTACCTGTCAAACTCAGCTGACCTTTGGGATAATATGAGGCACATGATGAAAAGTTGGAAGAATCATGCGAGGCGTGTTTCTGAAATGCTGGATCCATCACGCGAAGACTTAATGACTATTGAAGAATCTGATGTTGAGGAACCTGATAGCAACGTCGATGATACTCATGTTATATGATGCACACGGCTTGTGGCAAATGCACACCCGTGTGCATTTCAACTACTAAATGGAAAGATTATTCATGCACACCCGTGTTCACACCAGAGCCAGGAAAATTGGAATAATTGTGTTTGTATCGATCTTATTCGGGCAACGGAAGCAGCTGGATACTATGCCGGGATCTACAGCTCCACCTATTCCGGCTTCCGCGACCGTCTGGATGATTCGAAGCTTACGGCATTCGCGCACTGGGTAGCTCAGTATGCTTCGAAGTGCACATATGGCGGAGCATATGGGATCTGGCAGTATTCGGCTTCCGGACGGGTAAATGGCATCAACGGCAACGCGGATCTGGATATCTCCTATCAGGACTATCCGTCCATCATCGAGTCTGGCGGATTTAACGGATATGCAAAAAAGGCAGCCGCACCGAAAGCCGGTTGCACCAGCCCAGTCGCATAAGACGGTGGATGAACTTGCCCGCGAGGTGCTCGCTGGGAAGTGGGGTGACGGTGATGATCGGAAGAATCGCATCACGACTGCTGGGTATGACTACGCTGCTGTGCAGACAAGAGTGAATGAGCTGCTCCATACACAGAGCAGACCACAGACCGTCTATTACACCATCCAGCGAGGAGATATGCTTTCGGCAATCGCGAGAAAGTACGGAACGAGCGTATCGGCCATTCAGAAGCTCAATACATCGTTGATTCGAAACGTCAATGTGATTCAAGCGGGATGGAAGATCAGGGTGAGGTAGATGGCTTGACAAAATCTGAAAATTTAGTAAGATAAAGATATAAAAGGGCGCCGCCGATAGACGGTTAGTTCTTGGGTTTGCATAAAAAATAGCCGTTACCTTTGGACTGGGGCGGCTATTTTTTATGCTTGAAATATCGCTCAATTGCGATTCCAATTCCAATACATGTAAAAGTGTATTCGATGAGAGTCATCAAATCTATTACATTCATGGGCATCCCTCCTTTCATAAAGTCAGGAGGGTGACATAAATGCCCTCCTGCATCAGGAGGACTAACCGCCTACCGTTTCTGGCAGCACACTGGCTCTGCTTTCACAGAACCTTTTCCACTATAACAAAAAATCAAATATTCAGCAACACAGATCCTCAGAGAAGAACAGCTCTCTGGGGATTTTTTCTTGCCATTCCTTCTTAAATAAGAGCAGAAATTCAAGGCATTCATTTCATTTTCTATATCATTCAGCGTTTCACTAACTCCCTTGATTTTATACTTTAGATTCTGCATCTGTGTTTCGAGGAGCGGTGAAGCGTTTTTTCTATTGTAAATAAGCTGCAGGGTCTCAAAATCCCGAACCAGTCGATTCTGGTAGGCTTTCATATTCTACGGTAGGTCTTGATGGTTTCACTGTTATAATTTGACACACGAAGCACATCATCATCCTTTACGCAGACATCCGCCGAAATAAGGTTCGCAGTATTTTCATGCCTTGGGATCGTTCGGCTGTCTACTTCCTGCGTGAAGAAGCCGTTATCAAGGAGTCTGCCCTGCTCATAGACATGCCCGGCAAGCACGTGTCCCAATTCGTGCCATGCAGCAAATCGAAGCCAGGTCCCTGTCAGTCTTTCGTTAATCCCAATTGCGGCAATCCCGCTGTACAAAGCAGGGTAGCCGGTGATGGTTTCCTTCAGCGGAATCCACAGGATATGATAATAATCCGCAAATTCTCTCGGATCATCCGTACCGGCCTTTATGATTTTCTGCCTTACGACAGAAAAGATGTCTTCTTCCAATGAACCCACCTCCCAAAATGTGGATTTCCATGTCCTACTGTTTCTCTCCAGAGGTGAGATTCACACTGAATTCACAATTGTATTGTCAATATCCCTGATTGCTCCCGATGACAATGGGGAATATGAAAACAATGGTAACACTCTAAGAATTGGAAGTGAATATCAAATTACGGATAGATGCTGCATTGTTGATCTGTTATAATCAAGTTGACAGATAATGCCTTTGCTCTCTATCGTTGAGAAAAACTACAATAAGAAACCTCAAAAGTTTACGGTGACAAATTTCAGATCCGTTATTGACAGTGGTTGGGTCAATTGTGAAGAAATAACAACGCTTGTGGGAATAACACCGGAGTATGGAGAAGCTATTAATGGATTTATAGAAGAGAAAAAGTAAAACATAGGGGACTGATTCATGTCTGAATCAAAATATCATCATCTTGTTCCAAGAACTTATATGAAGCCATGGTGTTATTCTGGTGATATAGTTTGGACATATGATAAAAAGACAGGAATCAGTAAAGATCATAACATTTATCATATTTTAGGAGAAAACTATTATCATTCAATAGTTGCTGGATCATTGGCTACAACGAAAAAAGATGCAGAGACGATATTTGCATCTATGCAGGGGATGACGGTAGAATGGGATGATGAAACTTATACTACGGCATCTGAGTTCAATGCTCATTTCTGGGCATATGATGAGTGGATTTTTAAGAATGCCGATGTATAATGGATTTTAAGAAGTAGTGAATATTCCTGTGCGATGGAAGCAACTGTCCGGCGATTGTAGAAGCATCATTACGGGATTAGAGAAGCACCCTTGAAGCAGCATGATTACTGTTCCTGGTAACAGGGTACGCTTATTAAGGCCTTGCCTTTCTTGCCGGTGCTTGTAGATTTGACAGGTACATCAGGCTCCATATCATCAGGCATCCGATTCCCGATTAACCGGAAGCGTGTTTCCCTAATTCCGGATAGATTCTAATGCGGGACTTGTAATCCTCACCGATTTTTAAAGGTTCAATTCCTCGCACGCCCGTGTCAAAAATTTCATTATTAACAAGAAACAATGAGTTGGAGTACAGATAATCATAGGAACTGGAATCAAGATTTTAAAAAAGTAAGAAGATATATATACTATAAGGCAAATACATTTGCATGGTCGAAACCTTATCCGGATTCAATTGAATCAATAGATACCGGATTAGAGGGTAGATTTAAATATTCCCCAAGGTTTAAAAAGAGTGAAGCCGATGTATTTATAGAACTTACTGGCCGAAGGGCTAAGGACTACAAGATTGCGGAAGCGACTACTAAAACAAAGCATATTCCTAGAAAAACAGTCTGGCACCATGTGTGGAATGAGATCAACGGCGAATATGAAATGCAGTTAGTCGATTATAATATTCATAAGTCTACTTATTCGCATGCCGGAGGTTGTAAACTATGGTTACTCCAGCATCCGAACAGTAAGAAGTATGCAAGAAAAGAAAGAGGCCAGAGCAATATAGAGATATCCGCAAGTGAGTATTTCATAAGTCAGAACATCAAATTAGAACCCGTGTATAATATCAGGTATAGAAGGAATTATTGTTTGAACTACGGAACAGCAAATTTATCTTCGGACTATCGAGATGTTGTATTGGATTATAAATTTCCAGAAACGGAGGTCCATTCCTTCATTAGAAAATATGCATTGAATGATGGAAGGAACCTCAGAATTAAGGAATGGGGATTAGATCCATATGGCAATATTATTTATCAAGATGGACGAGGATGTCTATATTTTTGTGATCATGAAGAAGGGAGCCTGACTCCACTTAATATTCGTGAAGTGCATGACAAATAGACAGAACGGAGACTCTGCCTTGCAATGTTATGTAGTTTTAGTGCCATCAGGATATTCGGTAAAGGAATATTCCGGGACAATATCCATCATGAGTCCGGTAACTGGAAATCAAGATTCCGTTAGAAGGGAAATAGGCTGATAAATTGTCCAATACCCCTATATAACTGTCAAGGCTGCAAGGTACTATTTGAAGATGGTCACAATTTTGTGGGACAGCCACAAGTGATAAATAGAATTTTTCTGGACCATGGAATGTACGAGAAGAGCGTTGAAAAGATGGACTGCATTCGAGCTTCAATAAAAAAACAGTAGTACCAGAAACAGGAACTGCTGAAGGAAATCGGAGCAAGCCCGCAATTCTACGACGAGATCATAAAATTCTTCACCGAAAAATCGGATTCAGACGGGGAATGAGGGTTAATGCAACTTTGAGTGTTAACTTATTCAGGAAGTTGACATATAGTTATGAAATGACTTAATTTTTCCGATTTGATAAGTTCTTATTCAATGGATGAAAAAGGGACGACATTAATTGATATAAAGTGTTTTCTGTGTAGTATGAATATATAAATTATTGGTAAATTCCACCTTTTCCCAATGAAGGTAATGGTATGTTCGGTATATCTTTTAATACATGGAGAGAGATATGCAATATGTATTTATCTCTTCCTCCGGGATCTACAAAAGCGTATTTACAATGGTTCCCATTTACAAAGCTTTCAGATCATGATAAAAAAGAATTATGTGAGGAGACTTTTTATAACAAATATATTTTTTCAGGTAGTTTTGTCTTATTTCCAGAGGTAATGAGGCACTCCGAAAATTATATTCAAAAGAGTGACGGAAGTTTTCGAAATTCAGTTTTGATATCACCATTGCTGTTTCTGATAATTCAAGCTATTGGGAAAGAGCTTTCGAAGCGATATATATCCAATCGGCCAAATAAAATAGAAGTCTACTATGCCGGAAATTATATTTATTCGCGTGCAAAGTATAAAAAGGATTATGATGATTTTTTTAAGTCCATCAATACTTGGTCAGAAACGTATCCATATTTTATTAAAACAGACATAACCAATTTTTTTGGCAATATCAATGTTAATAAATTGATTGCCAGAATTGATTTGGTTTGCAACAAGCAAAGACAAATATTTTCACAGACAGATCTTTTACTATTGAAAGAATTGCTTCTCTATTGTGGCGATGGATATTATCCACTAATTGAAAATAGTATAGCTTCTTCATATATGGCCACTATAATTTATCTTGATGAAGCGGATTGCAAACTTTATCGCCTTATTAGAGATAAAGCAGCAGATGTTATCGATTTCCGGATGATCAGATATGTAGATGATTTATATATTCTTTTTTCATCATCTAAAGATTACGATGATTTAAAGCGTACCTATAATGTAATAAAAAACAGTTATTCTTCTATACTCAAAGAATATGGCCTGTCTCTTAATGTCGGAAAATGTAAATTCGAGAAGAGTACTGAAATAAATGATGATCTAAAACGGTCTTTGTATGACGAATATGTTAATGGTATAGAACATGATTTAGAAGAACATTTTGCAGGTAGCCTAGAGGATTTTCTTAATGAGATATATAGCCACATTTGTGATCATGGAATTACTTATGAACAATATGATGATTTGCTTGAGCATTATTTTTCATCTTCAGAAATAGAGTTAACTGCTACTTCTGTGTACAATTATTTCGTTTATGAAAATCAAGGCGAGTTCAAGAAGCCAGAAGTTTCTGAGAAATTGGTCAAAATAATTAAGGAAGATATTTCCTTTTTGTCTATTGACCCTAAACGTTTATCTGTGATGGTAATGCAATGTGGTAATGACGACGCTGTAAGGGGAATGCTGAATCAACTTTTTATCCGATATAGGAATGGTGTTTGGAATTCTTATGATACAACTATAGCAATTGCGTACTTAATACAAAGCAAGTTTCAACATTTAGATTTGCTTAAAATAATTCATGAAAAGAATCCAAACTTATATGCTTATTATGAGTATTGCTGTAAAATAAGTTTTTTAAGCCAAGTAAGGGATCAAAAATGGAATAGATATGTCCTATGCGTACAAAATGATCAAAAAGCGATATTTTTATATTTTATGAGTTTGTGTGAAAAAAATCGTAATAATTATCTAGGCACTTATGCATATTATAAGAACTTCTTTGATCGTATTTCTGCAGATATGGCTTTTTTAAGAGGAATTGATAATGGAAAAAGACCGAATTATAAAAAATATTACAAAGAAGAAAATTTCAAGAAGATGTACGATGGAATCGCTAATTCTGAGTCAATATTACATAATGCGCACAATTTAAGAAACAGAAATCCTTTATCGCACGCTTCTGCCGAGCTTATCGATGCTAATACTTCAAGCAGTGATCTGACAAAAGCAGAATCAGATTTAGATTTTCTTATCAATCAGTATATTAAGTACAATTTAGTATAGCTAGCAACCAGATGATTTAGCATGATTCTGATCAGTTTGATTGTCCCTGATTTAGCGACAAAAGCGTTCTTTGATCCGAATCGCTGTGAAATCTATGACGAAGGCAATAGCAGTTACGATCCGGAAGATCCGGAAAGTTCTGAATATAGCTTTATTACCATTGTATTTATTTCCGATGTGCCTATCTATGTTTCATATACGATGAATGGCCCGGACGAGTACCATCTAATATCTGCACGGAAAACAGAGAAGCATGAGGTGAAAGAGTTTTATATTCAGGGTAAGGGGAGCTTTGGTTGAAAAATCAGATTCATTGTGACTGGAACTGTACATGAATAAGGGGGATATTAGAAAGCGTATCAGACAAGCAGGGGAGTAATAATAGTATCAATAAACAGGGGGTAACATTTATGAGTACAATCAAGTCTTTTTCTGTTGGAAACGGAGATATGTTTTATATCTACCATGATACGGAAAACTTCACAATAATCGATTGCGATTACGAAGACGAAGATCAAAGGGATAAATTATTTGAGCGTCTTAAGAATCTTTCTGATAAGAAGGATATTACGAGGTTCATATCGACACATCCAGATGAGGATCACATTCATGGACTTGATGAACTTGATGACAAGATCGGTATATTGAATTTTTATGTAGTGAAAAATGAAGCTGTAAAAAATGATGAAGAGACAGACGGCTTCAAACGGTACTGCGAATTAAGGGATGATTCAAAGAAAGCATTTTATGTCTATAAAGGTTGTTCGAGAAGATGGATGAATCGATCCGATAATGAGCGTGGAAGTTCAGGCATCAATTATCTATGGCCAGATACAGATAATGAAGATTTCAAAGAAGCCCTAGATGAAGTGAAAGAAGGAAGTGGATTTAATAATATCTCGCCAATCCTGACCTATTCGCAAAACGGCGGTGTTACGGCTATGTGGATGGGAGACATTGAGACCACGTTTCTTGATAAAATTAAGGATGAAGTTAAATGGCCTAAAGTAGACATCCTTTTTGCACCTCACCATGGCAGAAAATCTGGACATGTGAGCTCGGACGTTCTTGAACAGTTGAGCCCAAAAGTCATTGTGATTGGGGAGGCTCCTTCTAAGGATCTTGATTATTATCAGAGTTACAACACTATAAAACAGAATAGTGCCGGAGATATTACCTTTAAATGCAGTGATGGTTCAGTCAAGGTCTATGTTGAAAACTTTGATTACAATTATAGCATTGACGATTTTTACGATGATGGTTCGAGTGATATGTCGGATGCCAAATATCTCGGATCATTTGATGCTTATGCTGCAGAATAAATTTTATGGAAGAAATATTTAAGAACTTATTTGAAAAGATATCATCATACGATCTTTTGAACAATTTCATCCCTGGTGCGGTCTTTGTAGTCTTAGCTGATAGATTTACTACATGGAATTTGATGGATCACAGCATTTGTGTCAATATAGTGATTTTCTATGTAGCAGGTTTGATTATAAGCCGTATAGGATCATTGATTATCGAACCAATCTTAAGACATGAACCTAAAGGATATGACAAGAATGTAAAACCAAAGAAACCATTTGTGAATTTCGCTCCTTATTATGATCTCCAGGATGCCGAGAAGATAGATCCTAAAATTGATACTTTATCGATGACAAATAATGTTTACAGAACATTCATTTCCCTTTGCTTGTGTTTAGCGGTCACAATCATTTTGAATGCCATATTCCCCAAGTTTTGGACATACGCACTGAGTCGTGTGATTGGCTGCGGTTCATTAATGATACTGTTCATCTTCTCTTATAGGAAACAAACGGACTATATTAGAAGAAGAGTGTATAAAGCTCTTGGGAAAAAAGATTCTGAGGAATGAACTTTTACAAACACATTAATCGAAAGAGGAATGCTTTGAATGTCGAAAGAACTCACCGATGAGGCAAGAAATAAGGCTGGTAAGGCGCAGATGCAGCAGTATCTCGGAAGTCAGTATCCAGAATGGCATCTTGTTGCGATTGAATCAATTAAGAAGCTGATCCTGAATGGAAATAATTTCTATGCGGATCTTGTCACAGATGATGGTCCACTTTCGGATATCGCAACAACGGACAACATCAATAAGGAGATCCGAACAGGCTGGCTTTATGAAGCGGTGTCACATGCAGAACAATCTATTGAGGATTTGTTCTCGTTGTTGATGTGCGCACAGTCGCCGGATTATTTCGCAAGAGATGTAGTCGTCTATCAGGCGGGCAAGGTTAAGAATTATATATGGGATTTTAAGACAGATGACCTTGAGTATGTACTGGAGCAGTTCCATCTACCATATTTCGATTTGGATGATCCCTGGGAAAATGAAGATGTTTTCAATGCCTATAAAGAATCTGTCCTTATGCTGCAGGAGTATACGAAGGAACTGATTGTTTTTCACAAACATTATTATCAGGATTATTGTCAATACAAGCATGGCATGGCAGTTTCTCTGAGATATGGAAATCCTAATCCAGATAAATTAACTGAAGGTGCGTTTAAGACATTTGATTCCTATACAGTAGGAACAAGGATGAAACAGACGAAATCTGCGCCTGCTCTTTGTTTTGACATTGTGCCTGAGACACAGCCGTATCTTGGAGCCCTACATGATGAAAAGAATTTGCTTCATTATAGTCTCCATGCAGCGGATATTTATAAGTTCGAAGAGATCACACAAAAGGCATTACTATTATTGCTACCACTCAGGATGAATCTTATAGAGATGAGTAAATGGGATGGCACAGAAAAGGTACAGCTTATCGCTTTTCCAAATAAGAAGAAAAGTAAAATAATGCGAATTGGATTTCCGTGTGAATGATTAGGGAATATGGCAGAAAATAAGCAACATACCAAGCGGCAGCATTATGTCCCTAGAACGTATTTGAAAGCTTGGGAAGCCAAAGTTTCAAAATTGGCAGATCCTACTGCGCTTTTTGATGGGATTAATGTATTCGATGGTTCATCAGAGAATGGTGATGGAAGAACACGGGATTCTATTCTGTGGATGCCAAATTTGTATACAGTTAATTTTGAGGATGTTTATTTTTTATATAACTCGTGTCCAAAGATTAGAAATTATTTTGTCGAATCTGTTTGGGCTTTAATGGAAGAGAACAGAGTTTATGCATATTTGAAACCATATGTTCTTATCAAGAAAAAAGATAGCGTCAAAAAACATCTTTGCAGCATTAGTGATTGGGAATTTCATAATAACAGTGATGATTCTCTTGCATCCGGTCGTGCATTTCGCAATCAGGTTAATAGGTTAAAATGCTATCTGCTTGAAGATTCATTTAATAACTTCTTTGAAAATGACTGGGAGAAGACAAGAGATACTTTTATTAAGGAAGTAAATAATGCAGCTTTGAATTAAAAAGTACTGGAGATTATGTCATATCATATTCTGCTGCTGAACGAATGTTATCATTTGCTTTTATGATGATATGTAGAAATCCATGTTTTGATTTGAAAGGGCTACTTCCAAACATTAAAAACAATGTATTGATTCCGGCTCTGGTAGATGGAACTGATAATTACGATCTGCCAGAGAATATCAAAAAAGTGATCAAGAGCGAATTCCGAAATAATATTGATCAATTAATAAGATGCCTTTGGATTTCAAATTTATATAGGATTTTCTTTAAGAAATCTAAAGGATTTTACAGTGCACTACTCCGTTTTGCCAAGGGATTGTATGGTAATAAGGGATTTCAGATGATTTTGTATAAAAGGGATGACAATACAACATATTTTATAACATCTGATAATCCTGCTGTAGAATACCACAATGCAGTTACGCTGCAAAATTATAATGGTATATATTTTCCGCTTTCGCCTGATTATCTGTTATTGATTTGTTCTGGAGATGCTGGAATTGATCATGTTGCCTATAGAAGTGCGAATGATGAAATTGTAAGGAAATTCAATTACATAATTTGTTCAAAGAGGAATAAGGATATTTTGGCAAGACAAAAAAAGATAGACGAGATTTTGCCATAATGAATATTCCGGTGCGTCGAAAGCGCCTGTCCGGTCTCTTGGAAATCATCAGTACGGTCAATGGAAATCATGTGAATATTGCGGGGCGGCAGAGCCGCCTGTCCGGCGTGGCGAGAGCCACCTGTCCGGACTGACGGAGCCACCCCAACTTGCATTACGTTGTTACTTGGCTTGTACGTGATCCAATCCGTAGACTTCTCTCATAGAAATGTCTTTGGTAGGATCAGCACTCTCGATGTCGATCTTATAGGAGTCGTAGAAAATACGATCCATAATCGCATCGGCAAGAGTGCTCTCGCCGCCACAGATCTGCTGATACCATTCTGACTCCCGGAATTGAGAGCAGATGATCGTGGAAGATTTCTTCCGCCGTTTATGGATCAGCTCAAACAGGTTCCTTGCCTCTGGCTCCGTGAGTTTCAGAAGCAGCCATTCATCGATGATCAGCAGAACCGGCTTGGTGTATTTCTTCAGAACGGACGGAAAGTTCCCGGCATCACGTGCCGCCTGCAGGTCAAGGAGCAGATCCGGAAGGCGGACATACTGTACTGTGTAATACTGTTTGCAGACTTCCATACCGAAAGCACAGGCCATGTAGGTTTTACCGCTTCCGGTTGCGCCGATGATGAAGATATTGCGATACTCTGTGATGTATTCGCAGTTCGCCATCCGCTCGAGCAGGGATTTGTTGAGCTTCCTGCCAGAATGGTAATCGATTGCCGCGACAGAAGCATCCGGCTGCTCGAAGTCTGCCTTACGTATCAGGCGTTTTAACCGGTTGTTTTTCCTGCTGGTGTATTCAACATCGACCAGCATGCCGAAACGATCATCAAAAGGGACATCCTTCATAGAGGAATCGTCCTTCTGTATGCGGAACGCGTCGGCCATAGCGGTGAGTTGCATTTCAATCAACTTGTTAATAGTGCTTTCGTTGGTCATGATCTGTTACCTCCGTAGTATCTGGCGCCTCTGGTTATGCCGCGCGGTTTTCCTTCTTCATCAGATGGCAAAGCATCCGGTTCCTGCTTCATAGCAGTGATGAGATTTTTGATACTTTTGTAGCTGGGTTTTCCACTGTAGGACAATGCACGCTCACAGGCCTTTTCAAGCCGCTGGGAAGTATGCTTGTCCGCCAGCCTCAGCAGACCCATACAGCTCCTGTATGATTGCAGTTCGACCCGGCCGGAGGTAAGGATTGCATCAACCGCCTTTCGTGTGTTTGGTCCGATCTGATCCGCCCATCTGCGGAATCGGTCGCCGTTCCACTCCAGATATTTCTGGTGATCATCGGGCATGTGCTCTGTGACCGTGGAATACAGGCCGTTCCTGCCGTGAAGACGGCGATGGGAAGCGATCCGATCGTGATGATAAAAAGCTTCAATTGTTGTGTCTGTCACCCGCACATCGACCTTATCTTTGATATACTGATGAGGCACCAAGTAGTACATACCGTCTACTGCGATGTGATAGTTGAACTGTACGGTGGCGATTTTCCATTCGGCCAGTTCAAAGGGTGTGGCAGGCAAAGGTGCCAGTAATGACTGTTCTTCCCCAAGAAACAGGCTGCGCCTGCGAGGTTCTTCGTCTGCCTGCCGACATTCCTCGCAGTATTCGATCCACAGAAGCTTTTTGGTGACACCGTTCCGCAAGAGTTCTTTGCGGATGTAGTCATAATCGGGAAGACGTCTGTCTGTCACCGACTTGTCGCTCGGGAACAGAAGCTTCTCGAGCGCACCGTCGGTCATGCTGAAATCGAGAGGCCATGAGATGTCCATCTCATTTGCCTTATCGATCACGCGCCTGACCGTGTTGCGTGAAACACTGCAGCTGCGTGCAATGTTTCGGTCGCTGAATCCCAGGCTCTTGAGCCGAAGGATCTCACGATACTTGGTCATAATGGTGACCCTCCTTTATCTGTAGTCACGCTGAAGCGTGCACAAACAGTATAAAGGAATGTACGATACGGGAGCCGTCAGAGTGGCTCCGAAACTCCGGAATCAGTGGCCCTCATTCTCCGGAATGGTGGCTCTCAAACTCCAGACAGGTGGATCCGGAGGAACCGGAATAATCATTTGAATTATAAGCATAGTAGTGGAGATACAAAAACAATGGAGGAGAAGGAAGTTAAAAATTCAACACTTGCATCATATGCGGTGATGAAATCACTTTCAGATAGTAAGCAATACAAGAATAGCTATGAAATCTTGGCTGATTTTATACGTTACATTATTGTTAGCAAAAACCTACATAGTTTTTCTATCTCTGATATAAGTGAAGCCTTACGTTTAGAATTTGGGTTTGATAATATTCCTAGTCAGGCAATAAAGACTTCGATTAAGCAGATAAAAGAATGTGAACGAAGAAATAAGGAGTATATACTTCCACAAGGAATATCATATGAAGAGGAGGAGTTTAAAAGAGCGAAAGCGGCCTCAAATCAGAAAAGTCAGGACATAATGCAAAAACTGTTTGAGTTTGCTTCTGCGCAAAACCCAGAAAGTCCTGTATGGTATGAGGAATTAGAAGAAGCATTTATACAATATTTGCTTGATGATTCGGCAACAGTAAGCCATAAGTATTCAGATATCATTAGTAAATTTATTCTTAAGATAAATGATGATCAAGGTATTAAAACAAAAATAGAAGAGATCCGTGAAGGAAGCATCCTTTTTTGCGGATTGGCTTATAACATTAGCGATTTAGGAAGTATACATTCCGATTTAACACTTTTCTTAGATACAGAAGTCCTTTTTAATATTGCTGGTTATAATGGAGCATTATATCAAAGTATTGCAAACGATTTTCTAAATCAGGTAGAAGCAGCAAATTTAAAGAAAAGGCATATAAAACTACGATTTTTTGGGGAAGTACAAAGTGAAATAATTGGCTTTTTTACATCTGCGGAAAATATAATGCGAGGGTATGGTGAACTTGTTAATTCTACGGCTATGAAATCCATTCTTAATGGATGTGAAACACCAAGTGACGTAATTGATAAACAAGCAGATTTTTTTGATAAACTTAAGTATCAGTATGGAATCATTCCGGATGAGAAGAATTCCTACTATGAAGAGGGAGATATTGCTTATAATGACGAAATGATACCTGATGGATTTTCTAAGGATGAAAAATCCTTTGAAGCTGTTAAATTTATAAATCATATCAATAAGCTGAGACGAGGAGAAAAATCGACTGACTATACTCGTTGTGGTTATCTATTGATAACGGAAACGAGACGTATTCAGGAAATTTCGAATGCTATGAGGCAGAATACGCATGAATGTGGATGTGCACTCCCCATGAGTGTGATAACCAATATTCTTTGGTTTAAAATTGGCGCAGGCTTTAGTAAGAAAGAATATCCGTTAAATGTTGACGCAAGTTATAAGGCTAAGAGAATACTTTCCGGAGAGCTTTTCAATAATATTACTCGTTATTACGACAAAACTAAGCGCGAATTTAAAGCTGGAAATATAGGGAAAGATCAACTTGCAAGCAGGATTGTGCTTTTGCGAGATAAAAGCTTAATGCCAGATGAACTTACGAATGATAATGTAGATGAACTTTTGGATTTTAGTAAGGAATATATTGATAGTTATGAGGAAGGAATAAAGCTTAATAAAGCTAAAACAGAAGAACAAAAGAAAATAATAGAAAGCCTAGAACAAAAGGATCGTGCGAAAGATAATGAAAACGCGGAACTTCGGAGTAAGCTTTCTAAGGCTGAAAAAGAAAGGGATGCACATTTAACTACTTCACAAGAGCAGCTCAAAACAATTCGACAGCAAGCACAAGAATTAAATCGTTATAAAGAGAATGAAGAACTAGAGAAAAAAAGGAAAGAACATCATAAAGCTATATTTAAACTTATATGGAACATTATTTGGAAAGCACTTGTCGTCATTTTAATTGGATTATGTTCTCACTGGATCTGTGAAAGATACAATACCGACTTTGCAACTGTTTTATCGCTGATTTTCAGTGCAATTGGACTCGTACCAATGATGATAGGCTTTTTCAAGAAAGACCTTAAAGAGTACAAGGAAATGTACAAAGAAGACAATTCTGTTGAGGACACAGACAGTTGATTTTCACACTCCGTCTCCTCGTTTTCTCCTTCTTCATTATCCTAGGTTTTCATATTTCTGTGCGTTCTATCAAGGGGAGAGCTACCATCAGTGTGATCTATGATTGGTGCTGATATTTTACACTTTCTTGATTCGTGTGAAGATCATAGTCGATGTGGCTGCTAGTGACTACGGCCACGCAATCACCACACAGAGAAGTTTGGGAGAAAGCATCTGGCAATTACTGAAATCAATTTTCGGTATGGATTCCTCCGGTCATTTGGCATCGGTCGGCTAACTACCAGGAATCCGATGGCTGAAATTGAATTTGCGATACAATCTTGACACTATCCTTGAATTTATTTAAGGCTCTGTGTAGATCATCAAAATTGAAGTATGAGAATTGGAATGATGACATGTTTACAAGGGCGTTTAGATATATCTTAAAATGAAAGCTATGGATGATGTGGTGGCCGTTTATCCGATCCACATGAACCCAGCTGTACGGAATGTAGCCGATGAAGTGTTCGGAGAAGGTGAGAATAGAGACCAGAGAATTCGGATTATTGAACCGCTAGACGTTCTTGACTTCCATAACTATATGCATCACAGCTATTTGATTCTTACGGATTCCGGTGGAATTCAAGAAGAGAGACCGAGCCTTGGACAACCGGGTCTTGTTATGCGAGATACAACGGAACGACCGGAAGGTATTAGGGCCGGAACACTGAAGCTTGTCGGTACGGATGAAGAAACGATTTATAAAGAGTTCACAAGGCTGCTAGGTGATGAAAACGCGTATGAAAAGATGGCGCACGCGGCCAATCCCTATGGAGATGGACATGCCAGCAAGAGAATAGCCGATGTGTAGGGATTCGGAGAGATGAGAACGCTGAATATACGGATCCGGAGTAATAGGATGTCTGAGAAGGTGAACATTCCCCCCCCAGGCCGTCCGAAAACCTTGATTTTCTGTGGCCTGACAACCAATTCTGGCATAAAATATGCCCATTTTTCATGCACATTGAAAGCTGAATAAAGTACACAGTTTC
>NZ_JBQKGL010000015.1:0-82171 GCF_052118825.1 Bilifractor sp. LCP21S3_A7
CAAAGAAACTTCCCGTAGCCATAAAGTGAAAGCCAGCGCCTTGAGACGCTGGCCTAGCAACACGGGCTTATAGCCCGGACCGAACCACCCGTTTCACGGGTGGCGGCGATTGTGTGAACAGGCGGGCAGTTGTCAGGAATCTGCTGCCTTCTTCAGCCGGGAAAAGTCTCAAAGAGTTACGTGGAAGGAGATATCCGGTTTCCTGTAGCTGATGAAGATCTTGCCGTGATGGTTTTCTACGATCTGCTTTGCCATGGAAAGACCGATGCCGTAGCCGGATTTTTTGCTGTTGTGTGAGGTGTCCTCGCGGTAAAAACGGTCGAAAAAGCGGGTGTAATCTGTACCTTCGCCATCTGCGTAGGTATTGGTTACGGTGAGGTGGATGCCCTTGCCGTGATTTCTCGGGTGCAGGGTGAGGAAGACGGTGCCGCCTTCGTCACAATATTTCGCGGCGTTGTCCAGTAGGATATTGAACAGCTCTGAGAGTGCACTCTGATCTCCGGTAAAGTGAAGCTCGTCGTCGATCACGGTTTCGAGATGCTTGCCCTGCTGTTCGATGACCGGCCGGAAGTTTTCTGCGGATTGTCTTGAGACTGCTGACAGATTCATGTCTTCCGGATGCTTGAAACTGGTTTCCTGCATCCTGGTAAGTGTGATCAGGTTGTTCACAAGTCCGGTCAGGCGGGAAACCTGGTTGCGGATGCTGGTGGTCCACTCATTTTTTCCGTTGATCATCTCCAGGACCTCGGCATTGGCGGAGATCACAGTGAGCGGCGTCTTCAGCTCGTGTCCGGCATTGGTGATGAACTGTTTCTGGCTTTCGATGTTGCGGGCGATGGGCTGTACGACTTTCCGCGAGATGAAGGTGATGATAATCAGAAAAACAATCGTGCAGAATATGGCGAAGATGATCGAGTACCGGGAGAACATCTGAAAAGAACGATAATCGTTTGTGGAATCCATGAAAACGAGAATATAGGTTCCGTCTTCAGCGGGCTGTCCGTAATAGGAATAGATCATCTGGTTGTAATGGATCATTCCGCTGTTCTGACCAGATGCATAGCAGGATTCGGCAAAGCTGCGGGTTTCTTCCTCTGTGAGAGAGGAAATATGGTCGTTTTTCATGGTGAGAATGTGACCCTCTGCGTCAAAGATTGCGGAAAAATACCGGATCTGATAGCTGCTCTCGGGGGTCAGCTCCAGATATTCTGTCTTTGTGCTGTCCGGACCGATTTTCAGAGCACGGAAATATTCGCGAAGCCTGTACAGAATAGAGTTGATGTTGATGGTGATACCGGTTTCTCCTGATGTCGAAGACGAAGAGCCGGATACCGTACCGCTTTCCGATGAGACATCCGGGGAGGCGTCGTAATCGTGGTAATCCGGATCGTTCTTTTTCAGATAATCCTTGTATTCATTGAGCGTGATGGATGGAAGCTCGCCGCCGTTGTCCGCGATATATTGCAGCTCATCGTGTATATCGGACGATCTGTTCAGATAATTGAACAGGTTGACGGGGATGAGCAGAAGAACCATCAGGATGATGATGGCAAGGGTAGAATAAAGGATGAACTGGTGCTGTAATTTCTTGATCATTCCGGACTCCCTTTCAAAGTAAAATGCCATACGATAAATTGCGCCACATACAGTATAAGCTGCGGAATTGCTCCGCGCTTTGCACTCCCGCAATCCCACAGATAACCGACTTTGCGTTCACCCCACCGCTTCACACTTTGTGTCAGCGGGTGTGGCTCGCTGCCGGGACACATTCCATTACGTGCCGCTTGCGCGTTTATTTACGTGCCTGGGGCGGTCGGCCCGCTTCGCTGATTATCTGAATTGACGCAGCACGTAGGTTCCGCCGTGTTCACCGGCGATTTCGATATCTGCCCGGATTGCCTGAAGCTTGTTGCGCAGATAGCAGACATATACCCATACGATCTCCGGATCCTTATCAGTATTATCGCTCCAGATATGGTCGAGGAGTTCCTGCGTCGTCAGCTCTTTTCCTGCGTTCAGCATGAAAAATTCCATCATCTTTGTCTCTTTGCCGGCCAGGCGTATGGAGTTGTGACTGGAGAGCTCCTGCTCATCGGTATTCAGCGTGACATCTCCGAGGCGAAGCTGCTTTGGGGTGTAGGACTCGGAGCGGCGGGTGAGTGAGCGGATCCGGGCGAGAAGCTCGCCCATTGCAAAGGGTTTGGTCAGATAGTCGTCGGCACCGGCGTCCAGACCGGTGATACGGTCGTCAATTTCTGCCTTCGCCGTGAGCATGATGACGGGCGTCACGTTGCCACGACTCCGCAGAACCCTCAGGGCTTCGATACCGTCCATCTTCGGCATCATGATGTCAAAGATCATGCAGTCATAAGGGGCAGCCGCTGCTTTTTGTACGGCTGCTTCACCGTCATAAACTGCGTCAATTTCGTAACCTGCGTGTGAAAGAACCGCGACCAGTGCGCGGGAGAGATCTGGTTCATCTTCTGTCAGTAATAATTTCATTCTATCTATATGGCTCCTTTCTGCTGTTATCTTGCTGCGTCGCCCATCGGGTCCGGGATGCTCATGATCGGGCATGAGGTGCCTGACAGGCCTGAAATTTCCATCGGGTCTGATGCATGTCAGGCAGACGGGCTCTTTGTCTTACTGCTCTTTAGCGGAGCCTTCGTTGATCAGAGCGCGGATCGTCTGCATAGAGACGTCGCAGGATGCTAGTTCATCCGCGCACCGCTTCAGTTCAGAGGTGATCATCGAAGCATTGGATATGTTCTGCTTGTACTTGAGCTGGTGTTCAAGACTTGCCCACATGTCCATCGCAATGGTCCGGAGCTGAATCTCGACATAGTATTCTCCCGGGAAATTTCCTCGGACATCCTCATACGGAACGGCAGCCTTCAGAATCATATGGTAACTCCGGTAACCGTTTGGCTTGGCGTTTCGGATGTAATCCTTTTCTGTTATAACAGTCAGATCAGAGGATGCTTTCAGGTGACGTATGATGGCGTAGATGTCGTCGATGAATCGGGTCACGATGCGGATACCGATTGCATCAGTGATGACATTGAGCGCGGAATCGGGTGTCTCGGGCAAACCTTTCCGTCTGCATTTCTCACGCATGCTTTCCTCGCTCTTGATCCTGGCACTGAGATGTTCATAGATACCTTCGCCCTTTTCGGAACGAAAACTGTCGTTATAGGCGCGGATGCGGTCGGTCATGCTGTCCATCACAAACTTCAGCGCGGATTTATATTTTCCGTAAACGGAGTCTTCCGTATCCGCGGTCTGCGGCTTCGGCTCGGCGTCCTTCGTATCCGTGGTCTGCGGCTCCGGCCCGGCGTCCTTCGTATCCGCACTCTGCGGTTTTGGCCCGGCGTCCTTCGTATCCGCACTCTGCGGCTTAAGCCCGGCGTCTGTCGTGTCAGTGCATCTTGTCTGAACCCAGTAGGCACCCATGCTCTGACCGGGCTTTCCGGTGACTTCGTCATTGAGATAGGCGGAAAGATCCGCATCTTCCGGTTTCCAGGAAAGAGCAGCTTCCACGGTCGGGAATTCGATTTCAGCGTACCAGAATTCCGTTTTCTGTCCCTCGTCGACATGATTTACTTCAAGATGGCTGCCGTCCGAAAGCAGATATGTCCTCCGGATTTTCGGGATCAGTGGGAGATGGATGAGATCCTCCAGCTGTCGGAATTTGTCTTCTGAGATGGAAAGCTCGATCTCCTTTCTGGCAAGTGTCCCTGAGGATTTGAAGCAGAGAATATAATCCGTATCTCCTCCGCTTCTGGATTCCTCCCGGATCCGGACGGTCGGCGTGACCGAGAGATATCCCTGACGCATCCGATATTCAAAAAGAAGAGGGAGGGGCTTCTCCGGCCACCCCTTTACCATCCATTTTCTCTCAATTTCCATATGGTGTTCCTCGTTTCTGTATGTTCTGTGTTTTGGATTATGGCATACACGTTTTTTTCTGCGGTTTTATTTTAACATGGAAATGAAAGGATTGTGTGAAATAATAATCACGTCCTGAAATCTTGAAAACGTGTGGGGCATGTGCTATGGTAAGGTTGTTTTTTACGTTTATTCAGGGGAAAAGGCACCTTACCTGCACGGGGAAGTGTACTTTCATGACTATATAATAAGGAAGAAGAACTATGGCAAATCTTTTAAAAACCATGCTTGCCGTCGGGGCATGCAAGGCATCGAGGACGGCTCTCCGGATGATGCACCGTGGAGGTACGACGACGCCGGGCCGGCTGGCTATGAAGATCGATGGTGATATTCTGGAGACGGTTTCCCGGGACATGGAAATCATTGTGGTGACCGGAACAAACGGGAAGACGACGACTTCGAATATGATCGATCACGCGCTTTCGGGCAGCGGCAGAGAGGTGCTTGCGAATAAGTCCGGGGCAAATCTGCTTCCTGGCGTCACAGCGGAGTTTACCTCGAACGCGACGGCGACAGGCAGACCGAAAAAGCACTATGCAGTGATTGAATGCGATGAGGGCGCCCTCAAGCAGGTGGTTCCGAGGATACATCCGAAGGTGATTGTCGTGACGAACCTGTTCCGCGATCAGCTTGACCGGTACGGTGAGGTCATGCATACACTTGAGGAGATACGTAAGGGAATCCGCCTGGTTCCGGACGCGATTCTCTGCCTGAACGCCGATGATTCCCTGACGGCATCTCTGGCGCTCGGCGTTCCGAACCCGGTGACGTATTTCGGTATCGACTGTCCTGTCGGAGAACAGAAAAATGTGGAGATTTCTGACGCAAGATATTGTATCCGGTGCGGCACAGAGTATGAGTATGATTACCATACCTATGCGCATCTGGGAGGGTTCCGCTGTCCGAAGTGCGGATACCGCAGGATCCGTCCGGGGGTTGCCGTGACCGGGATCGAGAAGGTATCTTCCTCAGGAAGTGTTGTGCGGATGCGGTTCGGAGCAGACGGGAGTACGGACGCCGCCGCAGAAGATGGCAGGATCAGAGGAACAGCCGACGGGACAGAAGGCGGCAGGGACAGAAGCAACACTGCCGGGGCAGAGGAAGGCAAGGGCAGAGACACCGCCGCAGAGACGGAGCAGGAGGTCACAATCGGGCTCCCGGCTGTCTATAATATCTATAACGGTGCAGCAGCGATTGCCGCGTATCAGGCAGCGGGCTTTGAACGTAAGGAGATCATCGCTTCACTGGCGGATGTGCACAGCAGTTTCGGAAGAATGGAAACCTTCCGGCTCGGAGAAGTTCCGGTCCAGATGATTCTGGTGAAGAATCCGGCCGGGTGCAATCAGGCCTTGTCTTATCTCTCCGGACTCGGTGAGGATTACCAGGCGGTCTTCTGCCTGAATGACCGGACTGCGGACGGACATGATATCTCCTGGATCTGGGATGCGGATTTTGAAAAGGTCTGTCGGGATCCGCATATGATGCATGCTTTCGTTCTGGGAGACAGAGCGGACGACATGCGCCTGAGGCTGAAGTACGCGGACGCTGAGGAAGAGGACGTAGAGAAGGTGTCAGATAATGCGGCGCTGATTAAAAAGCTGAAGAAAAGCACGGTTCCGGTATTTATTCTTCCGAATTATACATCCATGCTTTCTCTTCGGGCGGCGCTCGGAGCGATTACCGGGAAACAGGAATTCTGGAAAGGCTGACAAGGAGAGGAAGGTTGAGCTATGAGTGAATTGAAAATCTGCCATCTCTATCCGGAAGTGCTGAATCTGTACGGAGACCGCGGAAATATCCGGTGCATGCAGAAACGGCTGGAGTGGAGAGGCATTGACGCGAGCATTACGCGGGTCGGCCTTGGAGATCATGAGGATCTCTCCCAATATGATCTGTTCTTTATCGGCGGCGGCCAGGACTTTGAACAGGAGGTTCTTTTGAAGGACCTGAAGGCAGGAAAGGCGGACGCGATCCGTTCAGCCATTGAGGACGGAAAAACATTTCTGTGTATCTGCGGTGGTTACCAGATGCTCGGACATTACTATGAAACCTATGACGGAGTCAGATGTGAGTTCCTGGGCGCAGTTGATTTTTATACCAGGGGCGGAAGCACCCGGATGATTGATAATTATGCCTTCCGGCTGGATGCCTCCTGTGGCGGAAGCACGGTTGTCGGTTTTGAAAATCACAGCGGCAGAACATATCTGGGCAAGGGCGTGAAACCGCTCGGTACGGTTTTGAAGGGTTATGGAAACAATGGAGAGGATGGAACAGAGGGCGTGCATTACAGGAATGTTTTCGGTTCCTACAGCCATGGGCCGGTGCTGCCGAAGAACCCGGAGTTCTGTGATTTCCTGCTGAAAACGGCGCTGGAACGGAAATATGGAAGCTTTGATCTGGAGCCGCTGGAGGATGCTTTTGAAAAACAGGCCCACGACAGCGTTCTTGCTGGCGTAATGGCCGGCACCGCCGGAGCAGATGACTGAGCACATTTGGATTGAAAGAGCCCTGGAGCCTGAGATGCCGGTGATCGGTGAGCTGGTATAGTGAGCTGGTATAAATTGGAGACATCTGTGTATGCAGGAGAAAAAACTGAAAATTGAAAAGGTCGCGATGCGGATCTCTTTTATCGGGACAGTGGCATTTGCTGCCGCCGAGTTCCTGATTTTTCTGATCGCGGGTTCGAGAGCGGTTCTGATGGACTTTGTCTTCGATTTCGTCGACGTGATTCTCATCGGACCGCTGATGGTTCTGATTCCGTTTCTTTATAAGCCGGCATCGGAACGGCATCCGTACGGGTACGGACAGGTGGAGTCGCTGTTTATTATCATGAAGTACCTCGCTCTGGTAATTGTGGATATCGATCTTCTGTACGACAATATCCGCACAATAATCGGCGGAGGGCAGATGATCGATGCCGGTGCCGTCTTTCTGTATGAGATGATTTCGAGCATCGGCACGCTGGCGATGTGCCTGGTTCTGAAGCACCTCAGCCGCAAGTATGAGTCCATGATCATCGAGGCGGAGATCTACTCCTGGAAAATTTATGTATATACCAGCGCAGGACTTGCGCTGGCCTTTCTTTTGACTATTTTCCTGAAAAAAACGCCGTATGCATTTGTCACGCCCTACATGGATCCGGTGATTGCGTCGGTGATGGCGATTGTCCTGATCATCCGTCCGATTCGGGAAATTGCGGCGAATACCCGTAATCTTCTGCTGTTCTCGGCGCCGCCGGAAACCGTTGAGGAGGTACGTGCGGTAGCTGAGGAGGAGCTGCGGAAATATTCATGTGATATTAACTTCCTCGAGGTTATCCAGACCGGACGAAAGACATGGGTGGAGATTTACATTGACAGCGAGTCGGATGTTGTGGTTTTGCGTCATCTGCATCTGATTCGTGACGCGATTCGGGAGAAACTAAAGGATAAATTTGATCAGTACTATGTGGAGCTGATTCCGGATATTCCGAATTGACAAAAGAAGATGACGTGAGCTGATTCCTGATATTTCAAATTTGACAGTAGAAATTGATGCGAAGGAGGCATTGCCTTTGACAGAATTTCTCGGAGCGGCCGGAATCATAGCCGCATTGTAACAGGATGCCGTCATTGCTCCGGTGAATGGCACGATGTACAGGATTTCCGGCGGCTGATCATTGCTATCGCCTTCCGGGGCAATGTTCCGGCGCGCCGCTTCACTTACGACAAGGCGGATGCTGACCGAAAGTGGCACATCCGCTACATCATGTGTCAGAGTTGACACGAAACACAAGATAGACCGGCCCTGTAACGGGGCCGGTTTTTTCACATAATTTTCGCGAAAACCGGTTGATTTTTAGGGGGCGCAAGACTAAAATGGGAACATAGGTGGTGATTTGTGGTGAATTGTGGTGGAAAAGGGAGACCAGAACACTTCTTGGGGAGGAAGTGGAGGACTCTCTGCCACGATCACGAATGAGGTTATTGTTTCTATGTTCATGGGTGAGTACAGCCATACAATTGACAGCAAAGGAAGACTGATCATCCCATCCAAGTTCAGGGAGGAGCTTGGGGAGAACTTTGTCCTGACAAGAGGATTGGATGGGTGTCTGTCAATCTATCCGGCTGCATCATGGAAAGCCTTCGAGGAGAAACTGGCCGAATTGCCACTTACAAGTAAAGATGCAAGAACCTTCACCCGTTTCTTTGTCAGCGGAGCAACAGGCTGTGAACTGGACAAGCAGGGGAGAATTCTCGTGCCGGGTACGCTGCGGGAATATGCAGGTCTGGAAAAGGATGTGATTCTGGCCGGGAACCTGGATCGCATTGAAGTCTGGAGCAAGGACCGGTGGGCGGATAACAACGATTACGAAGACATGGATGCCATTGCGAAGGGACTGCAGGATATTGGAGTGTCAATCTGAAGTCTGATGCAGGAGCTGGGATATGGAATTCAGTCATAAATCGGTATTGTTAAATGAGACCATCGAGAATCTGAATATTAAGCCTGACGGAATCTACGTGGACGGCACATTAGGGGGTGGCGGACACGCGTTTGAAGTTTGCAAGCGTCTTACAGGTGGGGGAAGACTCATCGGGATTGATCAGGATGCTGACGCGATTGAGGCGGCCGGGAATCGTCTTATGGAATATAAGGATCGGGTAACGATTCTCCGGGGCAACTATCACGAGATGAAAAGCATGCTGACAGATCAGGGCATTGCCGGCGCAGACGGTATATTGCTGGATCTTGGTGTATCTTCGCACCAGCTGGATGATTCAAGCCGTGGATTTACCTACCGGGCAGACGCCCCACTGGACATGAGAATGGACCAGAGGCGTGAGCTTTCTGCTTATACGGTCGTAAACACCTACAGCAAAGAGCAGTTGTATCAAGTGATTCGTGATTATGGTGAGGAGAAATTTGCCGAGAATATCGCCAAACATATCTGTCTGGAGCGGGAGAAAAAACCGATCCGGACAACCGGAGAACTTGCCGGTATCATCAAGGCCTCTATTCCGGCCAGAATGAGAGCGACAGGCGGACATCCGGCGAAGCGGACGTTTCAGGCGATCCGTATAGAGGTTAACGGTGAACTTGATGTTCTGAAAGATTCGCTGGACAGCATGATCGGTCTGCTGAATGAGGGCGGAAGAATCTGTGTGATTACGTTTCATTCTCTGGAGGACCGCATCGTCAAGAACATTTTCAAAAGAAATGAAAACCCGTGTATCTGTCCTCCGCAGTTTCCGGTCTGTGTATGCGGAAGAAAGTCAAAAGGTTTTGTAGTTACACGAAAGCCTATCGTTCCGTCGGTAGAAGAAATGGAAGAAAATCCCCGCTCGAAGAGTGCCAAGCTCAGGGTATTCGAGAAGCGAAGCGCAGGATGATTTCCCTGAATACAGGATAGCAGGAATGGCCAGAAGAAATACGAAATCATATACAAATGCAAAACGAAGGGTAAATTCGATAAAATCGGGTTCGGCAAAGTACTACAGACTGCAGGAATCATATGAAGACGGTAATGCCGTCCGAAGTTTCGAGGAAGAGACAGAGGAGGACATTATTGAGGAGGTAAAGCCGAAGGTGAGTGAGCGGACAAAGAGCAACCGCGCCAGGGCGAAGAATATGAGCGCCGGATATGTTCTTTTTCTTTCCGCAGTATGTATCGTCACGGTTTTTCTCTGCATTCATTATCTGCAGCTCCGCTCTGATCTGACCAATCAGACAGAGGAAATCGCCTCGATGCAGAATGCGCTCAGTCAGCTTAAAGCGGATAATGACGCATATTACAAGGAAACCATGGCATCACTGTCGATGGATGATGTGAAAGATACGGCATTGAATAAGCTGAATATGCATTACGCAACGGAATCCCAGATTCGTTATTACAGCGCAGAGGATGAGAGCTATGTGCGTCAGTACCAGAACTTATCGGAAGACGATGGCTGATTCGGATGAGTCGGGAGAGAAAAACGACTGCGAATCGCCGATGGATCCGGGATGCTGAATGGAAAACGAGACAGGCAGACATTATTATGTTATAATTTCAGAACCATGTGAATTGATCTGAGAAGACGCGCCGCTGTCGTCAGACAGTGCGTATCCGCGGCTTCCCAGATTAGTTCATATGGTTCTGATGTTTTTTGCACAGAAAAGTATATTTAGGGACTGCTTTTCCCGGGAAAAGACAGATCTGTGCGCCTGAAAAAGGAGATTTGATTTGAGCAGAAGAACGAATCGAAGAGAACGTCTGGAAAAGAGAAGAGAGCGACGCATGCGTCAGCGCCGGATCGGACACAGGACGAGCAGAAAACTTGTGGGTCTGTTCCTTCTGGTTGTCCTATGCCTGGCGGGGCTTGCCCTTCGGATTACTTATATCAACGCCTCTCAGGGAGAGCGGTATGAAAGAATCGTGCAGACACAGGCACAGCAGCAGTACTCGAGCTCGACGATTCCTTATCGGAGAGGAGATATTACAGACCGGAACGGGACAATTCTGGCCTCAAGTGAGAAGGAGTACAATGTCATTCTGGACTGTAAGGTCGTGAATACTGAGGTGAACGGTCTGGACGGGACTTCCAGCCAGACATATCTGGAGCCTACGGTAAAGGCACTTGTCAATGTTCTGGGAATTGATGAGGCTTCGATTCGTAAGCTGCTTACGGATGATGAGACAAAGAACAGCCAGTATCAGATTCTGAAGAAAGGATTGTCCATCACGGACAAGCAAAAATTCGAAGAATACACAGATGTGACCAGTGAGGAAAATGCGAAACTCACCGATGAGGAGAAGGAAGAAAGGGAAGACATCAAGGGAGTCTGGTTTGAAGAAAATTATGTCCGGACGTATCCGCTGAATTCGCTTGCCTGCGACACGATCGGCTTTACCTATGACGGCACAACCGCGGACTGGGGAATTGAAGGATACTACTCAGACATTCTCAACGGAGTCGACGGAAGACAGTATGGATATTACACCGATAACGCGGATGTAGAGCAGTCTACTATTGCCGCGAAGGACGGGGATAACGTCGTATCCACGATCGATGTTAATGTCCAGCAGATTATCCGTGACGCGCTGGAAGCGTATGAGAATGAGCAGGCAGATAATGAAGAGAAGAATAACGGCGCAAAAAATGTAGGTGTCGTTGTGATGGATCCGAACACTGGAGAAGTTCTGGGCCTGGATTCCGATAAATGGTATGACCTGAATAACCCGCGTGATCTGACTCCTTTCTATTCCGAGGAAGAGATCAAGAAGATGAGCAATGACGATATGATGGATGCTCTGAGCAATCTGTGGCAGAACTTTACCATATCAAATGCTTTTGAGCCGGGATCGGTTTACAAGCCGATCACTGTCGCAGAGGGATACACGACCGGAGTTCTGAATGATAATTCCACCTTTATCTGTGACGGGGGACAGCAGGTGGCCGATAAATATATTGCCTGCGAGGGCACTCACGGGCAGGTTACGGTTGACGAGGTAGTGAAGTATTCCTGCAACGATGCGCTGATGCAGATTGGCGCATTGATTGGCGAGAAGAACTTCCTCAAATACGACAACATCTTTAATTTCGGCATGAAGACCGGCATAGATCTTCCCGGGGAGAGCTCGGGCCTCCTGTTTGACGCGGATACCATGGGACCGGTCGAGCTGGCAACATCCTCCTTCGGGCAGGGATTCACTGTAACGATGATTCAGGAGGCCGCTGCGATCTCCGCAGCCATCAACGGCGGCTATTATTATAAACCGCACGTCGTTAAGCAGATCACGGATGAAAATGGTGCTGTGGTTCAGACCATTAACCCGGTTCTTGAAAGAAGGACGAACACCGAGGCGGTGAGTGAGAAGGTCCGGGAGGCCATGGGAACGATAATGGAGTATGGCGGAACCGGCTATGTGGCAAAAATTCCGGGCTACAGCATGGGAGGAAAAACAGGAACCGCAGAGACGCTTCCGCGGGGCAACAACAAGTATATTCTTTCCTTTATCGGATTTGCGCCGCTTGACGATCCGAAGGTTGTGGTCTATGTTACGGTTGATGAGCCGAACGCAGAGAATCAGGAATCTTCATGCTACGCCGAAAGCATTGCCCGGAACATCTTCACGGAGCTTCTTCCATATATGAATATCTTCCCGGATGAAGACGGGTACACTGCTTCAGATGTCGAGACAGGCTTTGTAACTACTGCGCAAATGATCAACAAGGAGTTCTCGATTGGCGAGAATGGCCCGATTTATACGACAACGGGAGGTTCAGCTTCCGGAAATGCCACACCTTCTGGAAATGGAGAGACGGATGCGTCTACGACGGAGGCGGGAGAAACTGTGACTGGCAATGATACAACCGTAGGAACGGCACAGGATGGAACGGATCTGCCGACCGTGGACATCGGTTCGGAGGATACCGAGAGCGGGAACGATTACTTTACCGATGGCGTCAGCAATGAAGACCTTTCAAATTACCTGGCGGAGAATCAGTAATGGAATATATCCCGCAGGCGGTTGACAGGATGCGCAAATTATGTAATATATGTGTACGGCACAAGGACTGCGAAAAAATAGTCGGAGTGTTAACTGACCGGGCTTTTTCGGGGCGCCGGTCAGTTATCATATGAAATCAGGAGTGGGAGACAGAATATGAGATGGATTGAATTTTTACCGGTATTTATAGCGTTTCTGGTGACTGCGGTCTGCACAGGACTGCTGATTCCTTTTTTGAATCGCAAAAAGGTAGATCAGACAGAACGGAAGGAGGGCGTTGCATCTCATCTGAAGAAGGCGGGAACACCGACGATGGGCGGTATTGCGATTATCGCGGGAATTCTTGTGGTGGCGCTTCTCTATTTCCGGTCAGAGCCGGCCATCGTCCCGATCATGATACTGACCTTTGGCTTCGGACTGGTAGGCTTTCTGGATGACTTTCTGAAGGTGGTACTTCACCGTTCCGACGGACTTATTGCATGGCAGAAGCTGATTCTTGAATTTGTTGTGACCGCCGTCTTTCTGTATGTGATGGTGCATGTGTACGGTGTTTCCCTTTCCATGCTCGTTCCGTTCAACACAGCGGCATCTGTCGATTTCGGGGCCTTCAGTATTCCATTCGCTTTTCTTGTGATTCTCGCGACGGTGAACGGTGTAAACTTCACCGACGGTCTGGACGGGCTTGCATCCTCCGTCACGATTGTGGTTGCACTGTTCTTCTCGGTATCGTCGATGATGCTTTCCGGCGGAATCACGCCCGTTACCTTTGCTGTGGTCGGCTCTCTGATGGGATTCCTTCTGTTCAACGCTTATCCGGCGAAGATCTTCATGGGAGATACCGGATCTCTGGCGCTGGGCGGCTTTGTTGCCGGGAGCGCGTATATGATGAAGATGCCGCTGTACATTCCGATTGTCGGATTTATCTATGCTTTTGAGCTGGTGTCTGTAGCGCTTCAGGTAACGTATTTCAAGCTGACCCACGGAAAACGGATCTTCAAGATGACGCCGATTCACCATCATTTCGAGCTTTGTGGATGGTCTGAGACCAGGATTGTGACAACCTTCACGATTATTACGGCTCTGCTCTGCCTCCTCGCCACAAAGTAATACGGCGAGTCAGGGGCAGGCACAGAATTTATCAGAGGTAAATATCCAGGCTCCGGAAACGGGACCGTCATTTCAGAATAGGAAGGGACATGGACATGGAGTTAAAGGGAAAGAAAGTACTAGTATTCGGATCCGGAAAAAGTGGTATCGGTGCAGCGCATCTGCTTCTGGCAAGGGGAGCGGTGCCGGTGATCTACGATGGCAATGAGAAAGCTGACCGGAAGGAGATTCTGGATAATGTTGGCCGGGATGTGGAGATCATTCTTGGCAGTCTTCCGGATGAGAAGGCGAAACAGATTGATCTTGTGGTCATGAGCCCGGGAGTTCCCTGCGACATACCGGTTGTACAGGATTTTTACGCGAGAGGAATTCCGGTCTGGGGAGAGATCGAGCTTGCTTACAGGATCGGCAGGGGAAAGGTGCTCGCTGTCACAGGAACGAATGGAAAGACGACAACGGTAACGCTTCTGGGCGAGATTATGAAGGATTATTTCCCTGAGGTCTATGTAGTCGGAAATATCGGGACACCCTATACGGACGTGGTCCTCGGGCAGAGCGAGAATGCGTGGACGGTGGCGGAAGTCAGCAGTTTCCAGCTGGAGACCATCGACAGTTTTCATCCGGTTGCATCGGCGATTACAAATATTACGGAGGATCACCTGAACCGGCATCATACGATGACGGAATATATTCGATGCAAGGAGCGGATTGCGGAAAATCAGACCGAGGAAGATATCTGCGTTCTAAATTATGAGGACGATATACTTCGTGAATTCGGCAGCAAGGTAAGAGCAAAGGTGATCTATTTTTCCAGTCGCAGAGTTCTGAAACATGGAATATATCTGGACGGCGGTACGATTTACATTGCGGATGGCAAGGAAAAGCTTCCGGTAGTCCGGACAGATGATCTTCAGCTTCTCGGTCTTCATAACTTTGAAAACATCATGGTTGCTGTTGCCATGGCGTATCACGCAGGTGTACCTGTGGAGAGTATCCGTAAGACGGTATGTGCTTTCAAGGGAGTTGAACATCGCATAGAGTATGTGGCCGAGGTAAACGGCGTAAGATACTATAACGATTCTAAGGGCACGAATCCGGATGCTGCCATTAAGGGAATTCAGGCGATGAACCGGCCGACCTGTCTGATCGGGGGCGGTTTCGACAAGGAGCTGGCTTTTGATGAATGGATCAAGGCGTTTGACGGTAAAGTAAAGTTTCTCGCACTGATCGGACAGACAAGAGAAAAGATCGCAGAGACGGCAGTGCGGCTCGGCTTCCCGAAGAAGAATATTGCTTTCTTCGATAACCTGGAGGAGGCGACGAAGGCTTGCGCGAAACATGCGGTTCCCGGAGATGCCGTTCTGCTCTCTCCGGCGTGTGCGAGCTGGGGCCAGTTTGACAATTACGAGCAGCGTGGAGATATGTTCAAACAGTACGTCAGAAGCATGTGCGAATGCCACGAATAAAGGAGTTCGTTTTGGATCAGGAAAAAAGAGGACATCAGGAAAAGAAAAAACGGGAGAGGATCCGGAGGAAAAAACTGCGGATTATCCTTGCGGCTGTCGGAGGCCTTCTGGTGTGCTTCGTGATTTTCATCGGCGTATTTTATGTTCCGGATCAAAATGCGGAAGTGACAGGGAGTTCGCGGTATACGGAAAAAGAGATCAGGGAGATGGTGTTCGGAGGCTTCGCGGATCGGAATTCTCTGTATCTGTGCTATGTGAGAAAGACGATTAAGCCCGAAAACGCACCGTTCATCTCATCTATACATGTGGAATACATGGGCCACAGCAGTGTCAGGCTCGCGGTAAATGAAAATTCTCCTGTTGGATATATTCAACAGGACGGAATCAACTATTATTTCGACGCAAACGGAATCGTGCTGGAGGCGGTTAAGGACGATAATCCAACGTCTGACGAGGAGGAGACAGAGTCCGTGGTGTCTTCGTCATCGGTTTCGGCTTCGTCTGTTTCTTCCTCTTCGGTTTCTTCATCCGGCACGCAGAAGACCGATTACAAGTCGCTCGGCCTTACGGCGACGCTGGTGGATCTCAACGGCGACGGCGTTCCCGAGACAGATGCGGATGGAAACTGGCTTGTGGACACTGATAGCGACGGGATGGTTGATCAGACAACTTCTGGTGTCGGACTGATTGATATTGACGGCGACGGCGTTCCGGATATCACACAGACAGACTACGACAATGCTAAGACGGCAAAAGAAGAGGAGAAAAAGCAGAAAGCCCAGACATCTGGGGCGGCAGCTGCAGCAGATTCCTCTGCGAACCGGACGGAGAATGGATCAAATGTACTTCAGGCTGTTTCATCCGGGTCTTCCGAACCTTCTGGCGATTCTTCCGCTGACACAGAGTATCATCCGGCATTGACGGATGTAACAAGGATTATCGGACTAACCGATAAGAAACTGACCGTTGGAAAGGCCGTTCCGGTTTCAGACAATAGCGTCTTTTCTACAATTCAGGCCTTGAGCCGGCTGATCAGCAAATTTGACATCAGACCGGACAAGATCGCGTTTGACAATGACCAGAATATTACCCTGTATTACAACGATGGAAAGGTGAAGATCCTTCTGGGAAAGGATACCCTTCTGGAGGACAAAATGTCGAAGGCTGCAGCGATTTTGCCTCAGCTTTCGGGAATGGAGGGAACGCTTCATCTTGAGACCTATACGGAGGATACGGTAAATATCATCTTTGATACGACGGAGACGGGGAAGAATTCCTCCGACAGTTCCGGAAGTACGGGAACAGTGACTGCTTCCGGAAATACGGCAGATGCTGGCAATACGACCGCTGAGGGAACCGACACTGCGGACGAAAACGGCGGAACGGCAGATACGTACACTGCGGGCGGAGACGGAAGCACGAATGCCGCATATGGAGACGCAGACACAGGGAATGCGGGCGGAGACGGGAGCACGGATGCCACATATGGTGAAACAGACACCGATGGCACCGGCGGAGCTGGAGACACGGACGCCGCATATGGAGACACAGACACAGGGAATGCGGGCGGAGACGGGAGCACGGATACCGCATATGAAAATGAAAACACCTATGACGACGGGACAGACGGAACGGCGGATGGCTATGGCGGAGCTGCATACTGATGACTGTGGCTGCCTACGTTTTTTTGAAAAAGTGTTGAATATTTCCTGCGAAGACTATATTATAGGAAGTGTGTTGTTTTCTTTGATTATAAGGAATGAGGGAAGATAAATAATTGGCAGAAGACCTGCTTCAGGTTTCTGGTCAGATAAAGGAGGAAGCATTTTGTTAGAGATTATGACGAACGAGGCTGAATCTTCAGCAAAGATTGTGGTAATTGGTGTCGGAGGCGCCGGCAACAATGCCGTAAACAGAATGGTAGACGAGTCCATCGGAGGGGTGGAATTCGTTGGAATCAATACAGATAAGCAGGCACTGACACTTTGCAAGGCACCGACTGTTCTGCAGATCGGCGAGAAGGTTACAAAGGGACTCGGAGCAGGAGCAAAGCCTGAGGTAGGACAGAAGGCTGCAGAGGAGAGTGCGGACGAGATCAAGAAGCTCGTGGAAGGCGCCGACATGGTATTCGTCACCTGCGGTATGGGCGGCGGAACCGGAACCGGTGCTGCTCCGGTGGTTGCAAGTCTGGCAAAAGAAGCCGGATGCCTGACAGTCGGTGTGGTTACCAAGCCGTTCCGTTTTGAAGCAAAGCAGCGGATGACAAATGCTCTTTCCGGTATCGACAGACTGAAGCAGAATGTAGACACATTGATTGTGATCCCGAATGATAAGCTTCTCGAGATCGTGGATCGCCGCACGACTATGCCGGAGGCACTGAAGAAGGCGGATGAGGTGCTTCAGGAGGCAGTACAGGGCATTACGGATCTGATTAATGTACCCGCGCTGATCAACCTCGACTTCGCGGATGTACAGACGGTTATGAAGGACAAGGGGATGGCGCATATCGGAATCGGTGCTTCCAAGGGCGATGACAAAGCACTTGAGGCGGTTCAGGAGGCAGTTCAGTCCCCGCTTCTTGAGACAACGATTGAGGGTGCTTCCAATGTCATCATCAATATCTCAGGAGATATCAGCCTGATGGATGCCAATGACGCTGCCAGCTATGTACAGAATCTCGCCGGTGACGACGCAAATATTATCTTCGGCGCGATGTATGACGACTCCACGCCGGATACCTGCAAGATCACGGTGATTGCGACCGGACTGGATGATGCATCTGCCAGAGTAGCAAATGTAAAGGACGCAGAGGCGGAGAAAATCGAGAAGACAGAGCCGACGATCCTCGGTTCCTCACAGAACCGCAGAAGCGGAGCCGCAGCTAAGACTGCACCTTCCTATTCCATGCCGAGCTTCACGATTCCAAAGCAGACCGCTGCACCAACCACGTCGAGACCGACAGCCCCGAAGACACCGAAGAAGGATATCCAGATTCCGGATTTCCTCCAGAAGCACTGAGATAGGGAGCGAAGAGAGGCGCATTTTTCCTCCGCAGGGAATAAGGATATTTTTCCGGTTCCTGCATGGAAGGAAGATTTGTGTCTGATTCAGGAGAAGAACGACAGATCTCAGAGATACCAAATGGGATCATAATTATCGAATTAGATAAATAATTAAGAGATTTTACAGCCCGGAACCTATCCGGGCTGTTTTAGACTGCAGATATTATCGTCGAGGTTCTGCTGCGATAGCAGGAAGTCCGGCGATTCAGGGGCAAAGGAGAAGATATGTGGTTCACAAGACGAAGAAAAAGAAATACATTTTTAGGAAGAAAGAACAGGATGGCAGAAGGCCAGAATACTGTGGATGAAAAGGAATCGACGGCAGGACGTGATGAGGAAAGTCTGTCGTGCGGGAATTCTGCGGAAATGAACCTGGAGAAAAAAACACCCGAAGAGTATTCGGAGAATGTGAATCCGTCAGACCAAGTGAACGTGACAGCAGAAGAACCTGCGGACCATGAGCCTGCGGAGGCTGAGAGCGAACGGCAGAAAGAGGGCGAAAATATCCGGTCTGTAGATGATGAGAATGGGCTGCACGGAGAAAACAAGAATGAGCTGCCCAGAGAGAACGGGAATACGCTGTCCGGAGAGAAGAGCGTAGAGAAGACAGATGATCCTGAAGCGGAGAAAGACGCGGATGTGCGATCGGATCATAGGGGACAGGAAATGAGACGAAATAAAGTTCACGAGAAAAAACAGCGTTCGCTCTATGAGTGGCGCCGTGAAAAGCCTGCAAAATCGCCGAAGCCGTTGAAGGCAGTCAAGAAACCGGTGCATCTGAAGAACGGAGTGATTCTGGGAGAGGGACTGCCGAAAATCTGTGTTCCGTTAACCGGGACAGGAAAGGATGAACTGGAAGCACAGGCACGAGAAGCTGCTGCGGCGTCTCCAGATCTTGTGGAATGGCGTGCCGATTATTTCGAGGACCTTGGAGACGTGGAGAAGGTGGCGGAAGTGCTTATGTCCCTACAGGAAATTCTGGGTGAGACTCCGATTCTCTTCACCATCCGCACGAAGAGAGAGGGAGGCAATGGACAGCTGACGCCGGAAGAATACCGGTCACTGCTTCTGTATGCGGCCGGGCGTCCGGAAGTTTCTCTGGTTGATATTGAGGGACTGAATCCGGAGATCAATACAGAACTCCTGATTTCCGAGGTCCATCAGCTGGGGATGCCGGTAATCGCGTCCTGGCACAACTTTAGCAGAACACCCAAAAAACCGGAGCTGGGCCTTGTGTTTGACAGACTGTCACGAACCGGGGCGGATGTGCTGAAGGTGGCAGTCATGCCAAAGAAGGCAAAGGATGTGCTGCGGCTTATGAGTGTTACCGAGGAGAAGAACCGTCAGTTCCCGAGTCCGCTCGTGACGATGGCAATGGGAGACCTTGGGAGGCTCAGCCGCGTGAGCGGAAGAATTACCGGATCAGTGCTGACCTTCGGAATCGTCGGAGACGCATCCGCGCCGGGACAGCTTCCGGTCGAGGAGCTCCGGGAGATGCTCAGGGCTATCTGATAAACAGAGTATTCGTTTCGGGATGGTTTCAATACACCCGCAAGGCCGGAAACGCTGCGAATGACAGCATTTTATTTCCGGCGTTTTCGGAGCGTTTCGCTGGTGTTTTCGGAGCGTTTCGCTGGCAGTTGTATAATTTTGTGAACTGATGTACAATGACTCTGGCTGATATCTGAGGAGGGGCGGAAAACAGCTGAAATCTTACAGACAGAGGATGTAGTATGAGGGATTTTTTGATTAATTCAGAAGAACTGCTCGATACGAGGGCCCTTGCCTTTGTGAATGGACAGGGAGCAGACTACGGATTGTTTCCGTGCTTCTGGATTCATTATAACGAACGAATCAAGCTGGCTTTTTTCCCGGAACGTTACAGAACGCTCGGGGAGGCGACGCAGGATATGGATCTCAACGAGGTGACAAAGGCGGCTCAGGCGCTGCTTGAGAGAGTGAGTGCTCTGTCAGAGCATGAGGAAATTTCACTGGAGAATGTCATCTGGGATACGGACAGCATTTATCTGGATGACGGAGGACAGGTGTATCTGATCTGCCTTCCGGCAACCATCCCTGAGGAGTCCAGGCATAGCGGTATCTATATGAAGCGGCTCTATTCCCTGATAGAAGATCTGGTATCGGATCGCGATGGCGGTGAATTTGTCTGCAGGCAGATCGCCTATCAGAAGCAGCAGAATTTCGGCGACTGGAAGAGCCTTTCCACTGCTTTGGAGCAGCGGTCTCCGGCTGAGCTCGACAACGAAAGTCTCACATTGAAGAGCATTAACACACCGCATCCGCTTACCTTTATCATCCGACAGGAAAAGTTCCGGATCGGGACAGATCCGGGGGAGGCGGACGGACTGATCACAGATGTGGATACAGTCAGTCCGGTTCACGCGATTATCGGTTGGAATGGCATCAATTATTATGTCAGTGATATGAACAGCGAAAATGGCACATATATCAATGATCAGAAGATTGCCCCGAATACGGAGATTCCGATTGGTGAAGGTACTGTTATTCGTTTCGCGGATTATACATTTAACGTAGAGTGAGGGCAACAGTGATTATGGAAGGTAAAAAACCGCAGCTGATCATAATAGACACCGATTCAGGATTTCTCAAACGGTATGAGGAGGATATCATCAGACGGTATTCTGTGAATGCCGAGGTTCAGGTTATCACGGATCCGGGATTTGTGGATGCCTACTTTTCGACGGAGCAGGACCCGGATCTGATGCTGATCGATGAGGCTTCCTATGGAGACGGCAGTCAATTTGAGGGGCATTCGATCGGCAAGATCTATCTGCTTGTTCCGGAGGTCGAAATGACAAAAACATATCCGGACAATGTGACGGTTCTGGTTGAGTTCATGCCTAAGGAAGAGATTTTCGAGAAGATCGATATGGCCCTTTGGTCAGAAGATGAGGCGGAATCTGCCGCACAGGCGGAGGATGTGACGCCGGCTCCGAAGCAGACAAGGGTGGTTGCCGTTTATTCTCCGATCGGGGGATGCGGGAAAAGCCTCGTGTGTGTGGCCCTTGCAAGAAAACTTAAGATGCTGGACCAGAAGGTGCTTCTGGTCGGATGTGATGACACACAGAGCCTGTCCGTATATCTTCCAGGAGAGAATTACGCCTCTCCGGAGCTGGCGGAAAAGCTGATTCACCCTGACGAAGATACCTACTGGACGATTCTTCAGAACATCAAGACGGATGTCGTTTCGTATCTGCTTCCGTTTGAAAAATCCCTGGGGATGATGAATATCGGCCTGGAGGAATTCGATGTTCTGATTCACACGCTTGTGGAGAAGCAGGATTTTGATTTTATTATTCTGGATATGGGGACCCGTCTCACCCGGGAGATCACGGAGAGACTGAATAAGATAAAGGCATTGATTCTGCTGACCGAGGCAAATGTTCTGGCAAACCGTAAAATGCAGAAACTGCTGAAAAACAGCGAGCTTCTGCCAAAATGCCAGTGCATGATCATCGCAAACGAGTATCAGTCGGATGACACCAGGGTGCTGAGGGATAAGGTTTTCGGGACTATCTCACCTTACCCGAACTGGGAAAAGGCACTGGAGGATCCGGTTTTCTACCGGCTTGCGCTGGCTCTGGAGGAGAGTGTGTAGATGCAGGTTAAGATCGATCTGATCACCGGCCTTCTTGGTTCCGGGAAGACGACGTTTATTATCCGGTATGTGCAGAAGTTTCTGCGAGAGGGAAAGCGTGTCTGCATTCTGGCGAATGACTATGGGGCAATCAGTGTGGACAGAGCGCTGTTGACGGAGGCTTTGGGAGAGGCATGCGATGTGGAGATGGTCACGGCCGGGGATTGGGACTGCTATCGCAGACGATTCCGGACGAAGCTGATTTCCATGGGCATGCTTGGCTATGACAGAGTCATTGTGGAGCCGTCCGGAATTTTTGATACGGATGATTTTTTTAACATACTCAATGACAGCCCGATCGACAGATGGTATTCGCTGGGGAATATTCTGTGCATGGTGGACGCGCATATACCGGAGCGGCCGGATGACACATGGAAGTATCTGTTCACTTCGGAAGCGGCAAATGCCGGCCTTCTGGTTGTATCCAGAGCGCAGGAGATTCCCGGATTTCCGTCTGTTAAGACATCGGAGGAAATCTGCGGCAGTATTCTCAGCCTGCTGAATGAGGGATCGGAGAAATACAAACTAAACAGGAATTTTCGGCAGGAAGATATTCTTGTCGCTGACTGGAACCGGCTTAGCGATGAAGACTGGAAGAGGATTCTGGAAGCCGGACACCGGAAAGGGGATATGGTTAAGCTTCCGATCGCAGAAGACGGCAGCTATCAGACCCTTTTCTATTATCACATTTCCAGACCCGTTCCGGAAGTATGCTCGCTTATTGCCGGTTTGTTTACCAATGAGGAAAAATACGGAAGAGTCATCCGAGTCAAGGGATTTTTCCACGCGCCGGGACTGAATAAACCGGAAGGATCTTCCGGATTGGAGAAGAATGACCGTTGTGAAGATGACCATTGCAGGGATGATTGTTGTGATGACAGCAGTCGTGCGGATAGCGGTTGTTCGGATGGCAGTTGCGCGGATGGCGGTTGTTCGAATGGTAGTCGTGCGGATGACAGTTCTGAGGATAGCTGGTATGAGATTAACGCGACTGCTGAGCACACGGAGATCAAGCCGACATCATTCCGGAAAGAGGTGATGATCATCGTGGGAGAGCGTCTGAAAGGCGCGGAGGTCGGACTGGCCTTCGGGGAGACCAGAAGTGTCACATACTATGATGTATGATACATGATATGTGAGATGCATCATGAGATACATGACGTGCGGGACACATGATGTGCGGGATATATAAAAATATATGAGAGATAAGGGAAAAGAGCCTGCCGGCGATCGGGTGAAAGGGCTCTTTTTTGTGTGCGGTGAAAAGGAAAGGAACACGCAAAAGGGTTCACAGGTGTTCCGTGATACAAAAAAGCTTCCGATCTCTTCAGAAAATCGGAAGCCTTTCATCTTGTAGCGTGTGATAGAGGATTCGAACCCCCGGCCTTTTGGTCCGTAGCCAAACGCTCTATCCAGCTGAGCTAATCACACACGGCTGTTTTTCAACCAGCGATGATTATCTTAACGCATACGAATTGTTTTGTCAATAGATAAATTAAAAAAACATAATCTTTTATTGACAACAGATATGGAGAAGTATAAACTTTACAGAGGTTAATAGCATCTAATATATATATGAGACAACAAATATATATTCGTATATATTATACTGCGTACAGGACATTTACCATTGATTCGACACCATTATAAGACCAATATGACACCATATGTTTTGCTGATCAGCAAACCGCACTGCCGGTTGTTGTTTTCGATGGAGGAGAAGGGATGATTACAGATGCGATGCAGGACTACTTATACACAATCCTGAAGCTTGAGGAGGACCGGGAGGAGGTGCGTTCCATAGATATTGCGAACGTATTGAAATTCTCCAGAGCCAGTGTTCACAATATGCTCCAGCAGCTGGAGGGAGAAGGGCTGATTCATATCTCACCCCGAAAGAAAATATCTCTGTCTGATTCGGGAAGCTCCATTGCCTGCGCGTATTGTGACCGGATTACATTTTTGTGTAAGATGCTGACAGACGCGGGAATAGAACCGGAGGAGGCACAGCAGGAGGCGAGAGCAATGGCGCGTTGTCTGAGCGAAGCATCCTACAAGGCACTCAGTCACTGCGACCGCAAATGAGAAGTATTTGTCATCTCTTCGAAGTACAGTATGTGGTGTTGTCTTAAGTGTGCTGTTTATTGCATGACGGTTTACCAAATGCAATTCTGTTCACAGCTGATCCTGCTGCAGAGATCAGGACAATCTGCATTACTTGCATATCTGTGTACAACTAATGTCTGGGTTGACAAACAGGAAATGAGCTTGTAACACTGCGGAGAATTTCAGACGCTTTGGTCAAAAGGATCAACCGTAACTACAGGAAGATTATGGTATTCAATACCCTGCTGATCATTCTGTGTGTGACAGGAGTTGTGATGCCCGGGACAACAGCTGCCCTTCACAATATGTCGACAGTTGCGATCGCACTGTCGAGTATGACGGACCTTCTGGACAAATAAGCGCTCTGACACGGACAAGCTTCTGTGGGGCCTGAACCCTGTACATGTAATAGGAATAGGTCCCGGCGGCACGGGACGGGCTGAAAAATGACTGGTATTTCTTTGATTTTGGAGATGCCTGTGTTATACTGTATAAAACCGTTGTCCAGCAGGCGGCCTTTGGGCATGCGAAGCATGCACGGAAGCTGCGAAGCAGCGAAGTGACGCGGGGACTTGTACAGTTTGTAGCACGATTTATCGTATGGGCGTTTACTGAGCAGGTAAATGAAAAATTCCGAAACCGGAGAGATACCGGCACAGAATACATACAGAAAAGCCTGGAGGGTGTTGCTATGGGTAAGACATTTAAGAAGGTGGCGGGTGTCTGCATCGGCACAGTTGCTGCCTGGACGTTTGCGGTGAAACCGAGAATCTGGAATAAACCGGATATCAGTGAAATCCGCCGTTATGATTATGCGAGAAGAGGGTACCGGGGAGAGGATGGCAGGATTCCGGAGAACAGCATGGCGGCGATCCGCGCTGCCATTGATCACGGCTACGGTCTGAACCTCGACGTGAGACTGACTCGTGACGGAGTGCCTGTTGTTTTTGCAGACTCCAGACTGGAGCGGATGACGGGAATAGAAGGCTCTGTGGAGAACAGTGTCCTGGACGAACTGAAGGAACTGAAACTTGGAGATTCAGAGGAGGAGATTCCGACGCTGGAGGAGGCTCTCCACGAGATCGATGGTCAGGTTCCGGTACTGCTGAATATCCATACGGAGGAAGACAATTATAATGCCATATCGGATCAGGTGTGTGAGGTTGTAGATGCCTATGAGGGCGTATTTGCAATTGAATCGATCGATGTGAGAGTACTGAGGTGGTATCGGAAGCAGCGCGGGGAGTACATCCGCGGACAGATTTCGGATTTTAATCACAGAAGCGGCTCCTCCTTTATGAATCTTCTGTTCGACATCCTTACAAGCTGTCTTCTGATGAATTTCCTGACGGCGCCGGACTACATCTCTACCAATATTGATTCACGCAATAATCCGAGCATCTGGCTGTGCCGACTCGTTTATCGCGTACCGAGAATGGACCGCACCGTCCGCTCGCTGGAGGATTATGAGCTGGTGAAGACAGATGGATCTACGGTTGTGTTTGAGGATATTCAGCCATAAGGCCGGTGGCGGAAACCGGACATGAAAAATCCATGGGGTTCTTTGAAGAAAGAATTCCATGGACTTTTTAGCGTGAATAAGTTATCTTTTGAATATGACATCTTTATCGTGGACAAGAGATCCTGTTCGGCGGTCAGCTCAGAGGAGAGTGATATTCCGGCAGACCGCCATCAGGCGGCCGTCTCAGAGGAGAATGATATTCCGTCAGATCGCCATCAGGCGGCCGGCCTACAGGAGGCTGGCATTGCGCTCGAGGGTCTGCGTCATGATCTTCCGGGTGTATTCACCGACATGCTTCTTCTCTTCACGGGATAGAGTCGCGGGATCGATCGGCTTTCCGAATTCGATGATGACATGTGTGGCCTTCAGCCAGGGAAAATGTCGCTCGAAGATGTTGATGGAGTTGGAAATGGACACCGGAATGATCGGCGCGCCGCTCTTCGTTGCTACACGGAAGCTTCCTTCGTGAAATTCCAGGAGAGGCGTGTCTGACTCCGCTTTGTTCCGGGTACCTTCCGGGAAGATAAAGACAAACTTGCCTGACCTGACTTGTGCGATTGCATCGAGGATTACCTGCATTCCCTGTTTCAGATCATTCCGATTCAGGAAGAAGCAGTAGATGTAGCGCATCCAGATGTTGAAAATCGGTATTTTCGCGATAGAATCCTTGGCGATGTATCCGCCCATGGTTTTCATAAACGGATAAGTCATGATTACATCATAAATACTGCGGTGGTTGCCGATGAAAACGGCGCCGCGGTCATCCGGAATATTTTCCTGTCCGATGGCAGTGATGCGGATGCCGGCGAGGACGCAGAGTACGCGAAACGCCCACCGGATCATGACCTGAGAAATCCGGCCTGCTTTTTCAGGATCTTTCCGATGAATGAGGGTTATGATTCCGAGCACAGGAAGTGTCAGAATCAGGTAAAGAACAGCAAATAATATCGAGATAAGTGAACGCAGCATATAATTTCCCCCGTTTTTCTGCTGATTGGAATTGTGCATGAAATGCTCCCCGTTTATGAAAACGATGGAACAGAACATGAAATGCCCCGGGCTATGAAGCTGATCGAACAGAGCATCATACGCTATAGATTATAAAATCGCGGGGAGGGTACTGCAAGCAGTAATCAGACAATTAACACATTTTTATCGGGGATTTGTCATGCAAGGATGGAGCAGCCATGGAATTAAAAGCAAGAGCGAAGATTAATCTGAGCCTGGATGTTGTCGGAAGGCGTCCGGACGGCTATCATCTGGTCCGGATGGTGATGCAGACGGTCGACGTCTGCGATACACTGGTTTTGCAGAAAAAGGATTCTGCAGGGATTTCGTTTGCGTGTGATGCGCCAGGGGTGCCGGCGGACAGCAGGAATCTGGCCTGGAAGGCGGCAGAGCTTCTGATGCAGGAATTCGGGGTCAGAGATGGTGTCAGCATTCTTCTGAAAAAAAGAATTCCGTCTGCGGCAGGCCTCGCTGGCGGGAGCGCTGATGCGGCCTGTGTTCTGAAAGGAGTGAATGAGCTGTTCGGATTCGGGCTGACGGAAGAGGAGCTCTGCAGAAGAGCCGTGAAGCTCGGTGCGGATGTGCCTTATTGTATTATGGGAGGTACGGCTCTTTCCGAGGGAATCGGGGAGGTGCTGACGAAACTGCCGCCCGTTCCGGATTGCCGGATCTTGCTTGCGAAGCCGGAGGACAGCGTTCCGACGGGACAGGTATATCATGACCTGGATCTGCTGGAGAGCTATCCCCATCCGGATGTGAACGGACAGATCCGTGCGATCCGCGAGGGAGATCTGGACGGGATCGTCCGCACGATGGGAAATGTTCTGGAGCTTGTGACGATACCGCACCATCCGGCTGTCACAGAGCTGATTCAGATTATGGAAAGAAACGGGGCAGAGGGAGCAAGAATGAGCGGAAGCGGACCGACCGTTTTCGGAATCTTCCGGCGGGAGGAGGATGCCCGAATAGCGTACGAAGAACTTGAGAATAGCGGACTGGCGAAGGATGTTTTTCTGACAAGGCCATATCCGGTGACAGATACCATGCAGGAGGTTTATGCGTGAAGACAGATAAACTGGTACAGACGATGAGTGAATACGAGGGGATGCCTCTTCGGGATGTCGTTTTTCAGACGCTGCGCAAGGGAATTCTCCGGGGCGATCTGAAACCGGGAGAGCGGCTGATGGAGATTCAGCTCGCCAACCGGCTGGGCGTGAGCCGGACTCCGATCCGGGAAGCTATCCGCATGCTGGAACTGGAGGGCCTGGTATACAATATACCGAGAAGGGGCGCACAGGTGGCAAGGATCACAGAGCAGGATCTGAGGGATGTTCTGGAGGTGCGCCTCGGTCTCGAGGAGATGGCGGTTGATCTCGCTCTGGAGCGGATTACGCCTGAGGGACTGGACCGGCTTTATCAGGCAAGCCGGAACTTTGAGAAAATGATTGGAAAAGCCGGGGTCACAGAGCTTGCGCGAGCCGATGAGGACTTCCATGCCATCATCTATGAGGCGACCGGCAATCGAAGACTGATCCAGCTGATCAGCAACCTGCGTGAGCAGATGTACCGCTATCGCGTCGAATATCTGAAGGATGAGAGCAATCGGAACACCCTGATCCGGGAGCACGATGAGCTCTGGAAGAGCCTGAAGGATAAGGACAAGGAGTCCGCGGAGCAGTATATGCGGCGGCACATCGAGCGGCAGATGAAGAATATTCAGAGCAACATACAGTGAGCACACGGATGCGGCAGAGTTATACTGCAGATGAAAAATATTCAGAGCAACATACAGTGAGCACACGGATGCGGCAGCACTATACTGCAGATGATATCGACTGCCGAATGTTCTGCGCGGCGGAATATTGAGAAGACAACCGGTGAAGGCTTCAGGGTTAACAGAATAAAAATATCGATGCTTAGAATTAAAAAAATTACTTGAAAATCATTGCTTGAAGGTTTATTATAGACAATGATTTCACAAAGAGGGGCATTAGCGCAGTTGGGAGCGCGCCACATTCGCATTGTGGAGGTCGTGAGTTCGAATCTCATATGCTCCAGACAGCCGGAAATCCTTTGTTTTCAAGGGCTTCCGGCTTTTTCTTTTCTGAAAATCGACTTCGATAAAAAACGCACAAAAACCGGATAAAGCTGTTCAAAGCAAAATGCCGGAAAGCCTTTATTTCGCTTCCTGAATCGTAAGCACTCAATAACCACCCCCTATAAAACAAGCAGACCCGAAACCCTGGGTCTGCCTGTTTTATAAGTGGGTGGTTATTGGATCAAAAACTGAGCCATTTCACTGATTGGAGCAATTGTCATTTGAAGCTCTGTACCAGTGAGACCTGCAAAAGCAAGATCGTGATTCAGCGGCATTCTGCCAATAATAGCTCCATGTTTACCGACTTCCTCTTCCATCATCTGCGCAGTTTCTTCGGTCAGCTTATTCAGGCAGAACCAGATGGGCTTGCCGATGCTCGTGCTTAAATCCGCAATTTTGGCGGACAGCCGCAGGGATTCAAAGGATGGGTCTACGATCATCAGAATGCCGTCCACGGAGTTATCCGTACCCCTGCCAAAATGCTCCACACCGGCTTCCATATCCAGCAGCGCAATTTCATCCTCCGCAAGGGTCAGATGAGCAACAAACTGCTCCAGAATGCTGTTCATGGTACAGGCACAGCCCTCATTGGCTTTGTGGATTTTTCCGCTGGACATGAGCTTTACGCCGTCTTTTTCACTGTAATATTCCTCCGGAATATCTGCCATGGTAAAATCCTCGGAGAAAAACTTCTTGGCAAAGGCAGAAAGCTTCATAGAGTCCAGCATGCCGGCGGTCATCATGGTTTTGAAAGCTTTATCCTTGCCGCCAAAATATTCGGTGAAATCTCTGGGCAGCTCGACCCCCAACTGACGGTGCAGACCGAAATTGGATTCATCGGAGTCCACTACCAGCACTTTTTTTCCCATGCGCGCCAATTCCTTTGCAAGGAGCGTCGTCACGGTGCTTTTTCCGCAGCCACCCTTGCCACATACGGTTATTTTCATCAAAATTCCTCCCATGTCGTGAAAATCTCTAAAATCGCTTCTTCGTAGTTGTGGCCAAATTCCTCACTACGACCCGCGATGCGAACATTGTTCTGTGCACCACGCTCCGGTTTGGGAAATTCCCAAATATGATAGTGAAGCCCACGATGGTCAAATTCAATACTGCCGCAGTCGTCCTCTTCCCAGTATTGAAAGGAAAGGTGACGATCTTTCAGAAATTGTTGAATTCCGGCTAAACACATTTTATATCTCCAATGGGTGTGGATTGTTCAATGGTATTGCCGCATTCGGTGCAGACCGAATCGGTGCAGACCACACCGTCCTTGACAAACACCTCAACGCTGTCTCCACATTGTGGACATTCCACTTCCAGAATTGTGATGGCATTTCTGGCTTCCTGACAGGTGATCATTTCTGTACCCCTTTCTCCTTCATAACACCTAAAATAATTTCTACAATATCCGTTAAATCGTAGGCGGAAAATGCCGCCGCGAAATTACTGGAAAACAGGATCTGACTGGACGCAGGAAATTCCTCGTCTGCCTCCCATAAAAGAAAGCGGATATAAAGATTATCAAACAACTCCAATTCAACTGCGGCATCTCCACCGGGAATCAGAATTCCTCCCAGCTTGGCAGCCGTTTCCTTGAAATCCGGGATCCGCCCCGAATAGGTCCTGAGCAGCCGCTGGATGCACCTTCCGTGAAAAACGTCATAGTACAGCTCTCCGGATGGAAATTCCCGGTAGGACTTAAACTCCCCATCCGGGAAATATACAGTGGAATAGAGCAAATACCGCAGAAGAAGAATTCGTGCCTTGGGGTTTCTGCCAAAAAGGTTGTCTTCCGAATCAATGGGGTTAATCTGGAAATCTGAACAGCGGGCGATATATGTCTGACCCAAAAAAACGAAGGTGAATTCTTTGCGCAGGGGATCATATGGAATCCCTAAACGGCTGCTGATTTTGTGTGGGTCTGTTTTTTCAAATGCTTCCAAATAGTATTCCAACGGCTTTTCCGTCAGGTTGTTCCTACCATATTGATCCAAATAGTTGTTTTTTTCCATGGTCTTATTCCTTTACAGCCCGATGTTCTGTAAAATGCGCACCAATGCCGTCCGGACAGGGGAATCCTCCGGCAGCTGAACCGTGGGTTTTCCGTCGCAGTCATAGCGATAAACCTCATCGCTCTGAGGTACCACGCCAAACAGCTGCAGCCCTTGCTTCTGAATTTCGTCCATGGTGCCGGCATCCAGCTTGCCATCCGGCGCACGGTTTACTATCAATCCTACCTGCTTGGGCTTGAAGTTCAGCTCCCGCATCAGTGCCGCGATCCGTCCCGCCGCCTGAACGCCCCGGCGGGAGCAATCACTGACCAGAATTGCCACATCCATGGTGGGAAGAAGGCCGCGGCTAATATGCTCCATGCCCGCTTCGTTATCCACCACAAGATAAGGGTAGTTGGCTTGTAGCCGCTGAATTTGGGTCTGCACCAATCCATTCACAAAGCAATAGCAGCCCTGGCCCTGGGTGCGGCCCATGACCATCAGGTCAAAATCCTTTTCCTCTGTAATGGCATCCTCCAGCCGCATTTGCAGGTAGTCGCCCTTGGTCATGCCTGCAGGGATGGGAGAATTTTGTGCCATTCCTGCCCGTTCGATTTCCTCCCGGATTTCTCCCAGGGTGGGCGGAGCTTCCACACCCAGCACCTCATTCAGATTGGAATTGGCATCCGCATCTACCGCAAGAATGGGTGTTTTGCCGTTCTTACACAGGTATTGAATCATCAGACCGGTCAGCGTGGTTTTTCCGACGCCGCCTTTTCCGGCTACAGCAATAATCTTCGCCATAGTTTTCTCCTCATGTTGTTAATTAGTAGACATCCTGTTGACTTTTTGCTTCAATATCATTATACTGATTGTCAGCAGATTAACAATAATCAGATTCTGGAAGCTGTGCAGAAACGAAACAGTTTCCAAAATCTGTTGAGGAAGGTGTCATATTTTGCAGCGAAAAGAAATCAATACCAAAGATCGCCGGACGAAGTATACGCGCAGTGTCATTCGGGAGGCTCTGATGGGGCTTCTGCGGATCAAACCCTATTCCAAAATAACCGTGACGGAGCTCTGCCGTTTGGCAGACATCAACCGGGGAACCTTTTACATCCACTACTTTGATGTGGATGATGTGCTGGACGACATTTTGGCGGAGTCTTTCTCGGATGTGAGCCAAACCATAGGTCATGTACTCTGTCCCCAAAAAGAAACCTGCACCTATCCATTTTGCCAGAAGGTACAGGAGAATGAAGCGCTTTGGCCCCTGTTTATGGATGAGACTGTCTCGGAAAGGATCATAAAACGACTGGCAGGCAAAAGCAAAGAAGGCTTTATCAGTTATCTGATGCAGCACAGCGATTTGACCTTTGAACAGGCAGAGAGTATTTTCTATTTCCAGATTCACGGCTGTCTGACCATTAACCGGCTGATGCTTCAAAACAATTGTCGGGACTGGCATAACGTACAACAGACCATTGATCGGTTCATTCGGGCAGGCTTACAGGAGTTTTTGCAAGATGGAGAATAATGGGCAGTTTGAATTGATGCGCTTTGCCGCCAGGCAGAAATTGGAAGGCGCAGATCCTGTTCGGCTTTCCGTACTGACCGGACTGTGCTGGGATGGAAGGACATTTGACACGGAAACTTTGGGAATCCCTATTCGGATCAGTTGGCCGGAATGTCAGATTTCTCCGGCACTGGAGATGTGGCACGACCTGACAATTTTGCAGTATCTGGCAAATACGAAAGGAACTGCGCTCACCGGAAAATTCCTTGCCCTGAGTGAATTTCACTCCGGCGGCTTGGCAAAGGGTACAAGCTTTGACCGGGATAATGACCGTATTATCAGCCGGATTGGTCTGCATGACCCTCAGGCAATCCGGGAAGCCGCTGCGAAGCTGGGTGGAACGGAACTGCATGAAAAATCTGATTTGTCCTTTTTGTTTTCCTTTCTGCCCCGCATTCCGATAAAGTTCAATTTGTGGCTGCCGGACGAAGAATTCCCTGCTTCCGGAAAAGTCCTTTTCAATGCTTCTGCGGAAAACGATCTGCAAATTGAAGCCGCCGGAACGGCAGCTGCAATTTGTCTTTCGCTTTTGGAAAGAAACATACTTTAAACGTCCAGCAGGTGGCACCGCATCGAGATTGATGCGACTTGGAAAAATACCCGACAGAGATGCTTTTCGGAGGAAAGAATAAGGTAAAGGGATCCCTGAATCTCCACCTGGAAGAAATTGACCACCAGACGCAGGAAACGGAACAGTGACACATTTCTCAGCTGGCCCAACAGAAGAACCTTACTGAGAAACTGAAAGCAGACAACCAAATGGAATGGGTTGCCCGGATGAACAACATTCGGCACCGGGCCGATGAGATTGTTCTGAATGAACTGATTTACGCCTAGAACACGGATCTTTATGAAAAAACGACAGACAGATTGGCATTTGCTCCAGTCTGTCTGTCATTTCTTTTTTGTATCTGATATTCCTATCAAAAAAGCTCCTTGTTCTTCTGCCCCAGCAGAGACTTCAAATCCACAACCGCAACCGTGTCCAGATTTCGGAAAGAAAAGTATTGCCTGCCGTATGCTTCCAGGTAGCTTTGTGCCAAGGAGGTCTTTCCCATTCCGCGCTTTTCCCGTGACCGCTATGATAGTGCCCACTACAAGCACATTCTGAAAAAGAACGGAGTTCGGCTGATTTCAGCCAAGGAGAATATTTCTGACGGCCCGGAGGGCATTATTCTGGAATCCATGCTGGAGGGGTATGCGGAATACTACTCAGCAGAGCTGTCCCAGAAAATCCGGAGAGGGCAGCAGGACAATGCCAGGAAGTGCATGAATAACGGCAGTAATATACCGCTGGGGTACTATGTGGACAAGGCCACCGGGCGGCTGGCGGTGAATCCCGAAACAGCCCCCTATGTCCAGGAGCTGTTCCCGGAGATTGCACGAACAGAAACTTCCGGTGTGAAATCCTCAGCGCCGCACGAACAGAGATGTTCAATGTAAAATTTCGTGTGGCATTTTTCTGTACATATGGAATTCAAGATGGTATCATATCTGTTTAGTGAGTACGTGAATTACGAGTGTGTGTACAATTGGAAATTTTAGGTAAAGGGGAGGTTACCCTTTGAAGCATTTTGTGAATAAGTACCAATACGGTCCAAAGGAAGTGGAGGAGTCGATGGGCGCATGGTGGCTCAGAAAATATCGGATTCCTCTCGCCGCGCTTCTGGCAATGTTTCTGGTTTTTGCGGTGTGTGCAGCAGTGACCGGGAATGCGGTCTGGCTGGTTCCCGGTCTGACCGGTATTTTCGGATTTCTGATGTTCATCGTCAGAGAGCGGCAGGCGGTCGGACGTGAGAAGGAAAATATCGTGCGAACCTATCATATGAGCGATCCGTTTATGCGTGTCGAGATTGATCATGAGATCCGCACCGTTGTCAGCAATACCAGAAATTCCATACCGCTAGCGGGAGTTGAGGGCGTAATTGTTACAAAACATATGATTGTGCTCCAGCTCAGCCACGACATGTCTCTCGGACTGAAAAAGGATTCCTTTGAACGGGGCACAGCGGAAGAGTGTCTTGCTTTCATGAAGGAGCAGGTGGAGAAGAACAGGAAAGACCGGAAAGAGTTTTCGAGAAAGAAGAGAAACAAAAAATAGCAGACATGTTTAAACATCGCCCAAAACAGTTATTCAGAGTGAAGAAAATGAGGAGGGAAACACATGAGACTGGTTTATGATGTTGAAGAGAGGCCGCCGTTCCGAAAGAATGTGATTTACGCGTTTCAGCAGCTGCTGGCGATCATTGCCGCGACGCTTCTGGTTCCGACCCTTGTCAATCTTGGAACGAAAGGCGCCACGGAGGTTGTGATGAGCCAGCCGGCGGCGCTGTTCGGGGCGGGAGTCGGAACACTGATCTATGTACTGTGTACACAGAAAAAGAGTCCGATTTTTCTCGGAAGCTCGTTCGCCTTTATCAATCCGCTGATCGGTGCCTGCACTTTCGGCTATCTCGGAATCTTCCTTGGCGCTGTCTTTGCGGGTCTGGTATATGTGGTGATCGCGCTGATCATCTGGAAGGTTGGAACCGGATGGGTTGACCGTCTGATGCCGCCCGTGATCATCGGGCCGACCGTCGCGCTGATCGGACTGTCTCTGTGCGGCTCCGCTGTGAATAATCTGCAGAGCAATGCGGCAGGAGAATACAATTTGATCGCGATCTTCTGCGGACTCTGCGCTTTCTTCACGACGATTGTGGTATCTGTCCGGGGCGGGAGATCAGTTCGGATGATCCCGTTCATCATCGGAATCCTTGTCGGATATGTTCTGGCATCTGTCTTTACTCTGATTGGTTATGCGGCAGGAATCGAATATCTGAAGATTGTTGACTACTCAGCGCTGATCGATAATTTCCGCACCCTTTCCGTGAACAGTTTTTTCAGCGTGCCGAATTTCACATTCCTCGGAATTTTCCATAATGGCGCGGACGCGATGAAAGGAGTCGCAGGCGTGCTTCAGGTCCTTCTGCTGTTCGGGCCGGTAGCACTTGTTGTATTTGCCGAACATATCGCGGACCATGAGAACCTCGGATCGGTTATTCGGAGAGACCTGATCCGTGATCCCGGCCTTCACCGGACACTTATGGGAGATGGACTTGGAACAATTATCGGATCATTCTTCGGAGGGTGCCCGAACACGAGTTACGGAGAGGCCATCGGATGTGTCGCGATCTCGGGTGATGCTTCTGTGTCCACCATCATTCTTACCTCCTGCATGGCGATTGTACTTTCTTTCTTCTCGCCGTTTGTGGCCTTTGTCAATACGATTCCGGTCTGCGTCATCGGCGGTATCTGCATTGCGCTTTACGGATTCATCGCGGTCAGCGGTCTCCGTATGATTCAGACCGTGGACCTGAATGACAACCGTAATCTTTATGTTGTCAGCGCAATTCTGGTGCTGGGAATCGGAGGACTCATTCTGGATCTGAAATATGTGCAGATTACAAGCATCGCTACCGCTCTTATCGTCGGGATTCTTGTCAACCTGCTGATGCACAAAGGGAAAAGCCCTGAGGAAGAGGAGGAAGAGCAGGAGAAGAAATATGAGTATGATAAGAATGAAAAGCTCTTTTGATTTACGCGAACAGTGAGCTGCAGCCGAATGCAAAGTATTCGTGTGCGGCGAGTGTCGCGATAGCGAGATAAAACTCGCGCAGCGTGTTTTATCTCGTTTTGACTGAACGCAAAATGAAGCTGTCACGCCGGTAAACCCGGCGCGGCAGCTTTTTCAGGAGGAGAAAATGAAATTCGCAGTTATTTTTCCGGGAATCGGATATCATTGTGACAAACCGCTGCTCTATTATTCGGCGAGAATTGCGAAGAGTCTGGGAATGCAGATCGTGAAGGTCTCCTTCCACGATCTTTCCGGAAAGAAAGATCTGATCGGCAATGAGGAAAAAATGGAGCACGTTTATGAGATCGCGAGAGATCAGGCGGAAGAAATTCTCAGAGAAATGGAATGGGACAGGGCAGATGAACTGGTATTCCTGTCGAAAAGTCTCGGAACAGCAGTCGCGGCATCCTATGCGCGGGACCATGGCTTGAGGGTACGCCATGTCTATTATACTCCGGTCGCCGGTACTTTTCATTTTATGGAGAAAGCATCCGGGATTGCCTTTCACGGAACAGGTGATCCATGGGTTGAGACGGAGGTTGTGCGGCAGGGATGCAGGGAGAAGATGGTTCCCCTGTACATCACAGACGGCGCGAATCATTCTCTGGAGACCGGTGATGTGATGGCGGACCTGCAGAACATGCGGAGTATCATGGAGAAGACATATGAATATCTGGCCGGCGGGGAGAGGATCTTCCGGATCCTCCGGATTTCGGAGGCGGACTATGGATGCGAGGAACTGCCGGAGAATACGGATGTCCCGGTATCCGTTCTGCTTGAGGATGCTTCCGGCATGGAAATGAGCATCACCGCAGGGGATGAGGAGCTGTACGGGAAGGATCTGAATGCCGGAGACCTTGCGTTTGTCCGGAACGGAAAACTGTTTCATGTATAAGAAGTGTCAGGAGACTGGACGGAAGCTTTGCTTTATGCCCAGGGCGTTGAGAAACTTCAAAAAGAAGTGTCGGGATCATGGACGGACGGCTGTTCCGGGAACTGTCCCGCGGGAAGCAGAACGCGGAGAGGAGAATAGGTGAAAATAGTACTTGCGGCGGTCAATGCAAAATTTATACATTCAAGTCTCGCGATCCGTGATCTGAAAGCATATGCGGAAAGTCACCGGGAATATCGGGGAAGACAGGGCGGCGGTCAGCGTGACACGATGATAGAACTGGCGGACTATCCGCTCAATAATCGTGACACGATTATCGAGCTGGCGGAGTATACGATCAATCAGCAGCCGGACAGGGTCCTCGCGGACCTGTACCGGAGACGGCCGGACGTGATCGCTTTTTCCTGCTATGTGTGGAATATGGAGTATGTGGCATCTCTGCTCGGCGATCTTCGCCGGATTCTTCCGGGCACGGAGCTCTGGCTCGGCGGCCCTGAGGTCAGCTATGACGCGGCAGAGGTCCTTCGGAATTATCCGGTCCTCCGGGGCGTTATGGCCGGAGAAGGGGAGATTACCTTCACCAATCTGGTAAATGCCTATGAAGCAGCCGGGAGAAGCGGATCGATGCCGCAGCTTTCGGGAATCAGAGGAATCGTATACCGCAGCGAAAGACAGAAGAATTCAAGGGAACAGTTATGCTCAGCTTCGGAAAAAAGTTTTGAGCCGGACAAGGATCTGACATCAAATGAAACAATGACCGGAAGCGAGAATCTTGCATTATATGAGAAGGTGACCGCAAAGTCAGAGGCAGAGCATGAAATTCTGGTTAATCCTCCCGCGGAAGTACCGGATCTCGACGAGATCCCTTTTTTTTACGCAGATCATAATTCCGCAGGCGAGGAGATCCTCCATCAGTTTGAACACCGGATCATTTATTATGAGAGCAGCCGGGGCTGCCCCTTCCGGTGCAGCTACTGCCTGTCATCGATCGGAAAGAGCGTCCGCTTCCGGGACCTTGAACTTGTGAAGAAGGAGCTTCAGTTCTTTCTCGATGAAGGTGTGCCTCAGGTCAAGTTTGTGGACCGCACGTTTAACTGTGATCATGATCACGCGTCTGCAATCTGGAGCTATATCCGGGATCATGACAACGGGATCACAAATTTTCATTTTGAAATCGAGGCGGAGCTTCTGACGGAAGAAGAGATCCGCCTGCTGTCCGGCATGAGACCGGGACTTGTGCAGCTGGAGATCGGAGTACAGTCCACGAATCCTGCGACCCTCCGGGCAATCTGCCGGCCGCAGAACGTGGATCATCTCCGGCAGATTGTATCGGAAATTCACGCTGCGGGGAATATTCATCAGCATCTCGATCTGATCGCGGGACTTCCGGAGGAAGATTATGAGAGCTTTGCCGCATCCTTTGATGAGGTCTATCGAATGGAGCCGCAGCAGCTTCAGATGGGCTTTCTCAAGCTGCTGAAGGGATCGTCTCTTCACAGGAATGCAGAGAAATTCGGAATCGTCTGCCATGAGCGGGCGCCTTACGAGGTGATCCGGACAAGGTGGCTGAGCTACGATGATATTCTCCGGCTGAAGGGGATTGAAGAGATGGTTGAGGCATATTATAACAGCTGGCAGTTCGCGTGCACCATGCGGGTACTTGTGGAGCGCGTCGGAAGCCCGTTCCGTGTATACGAAAATCTCGCAGCTTATTACTCGGAACATCATCTCACGGAGATTCATCTGTCCCGTCCGGAGCGATTTGAGGCACTTCTCGGTTTTGCCGCCGCGTTTGATCCCGGTTCGGAAAAATTATACCGGGAGCTCCTGGTCCTGGATCTGTATCTGAGGGAGAACAGCCGAAGCCGACCGGAGTGGGCGCGTGATCTCAGCTCTTGTCGGGAATTTTTTCGCAGATACTACCGGGAGGTAATGAACATAAAGCAGGACCGCCGGATGGTTCACGGGGATCTTTTTCTTCCGGAGACGCTGATCGCTGCGGGTCTCGTTTCCCCGGAGAGCCCGGAGCTGAAACTACATGAAGGCGTGGCGGTTCCCGTGGTTTTTGATTACCGGAAGAGGGATCCTCTCACAGATAACGCGGTGGTGACTGTCCTGCCCGGACGTACGGATCAGGGAGCTGCGGGCAGCATGTGAGCAGCAGAGGAAGGAACCGGATTTGAACTTTGACCGTTTCAAAATACAGATTTTGTGATATGATCTGTGTATCGAAAGAAAAGGAGAAAATCGAATGAAAGAAAAAAAACAAACGATCTGGGAAAAGGATGATGAGCAGAAGCTGAACGATTTCTGTGAAGATTACAGAATTTTCCTTTCCGGACATAAAACAGAGAGGGAAAATGTCGCAGGCATGGAAGAGGAACTGAAGAAGGCTGGAGCAAAATCTCTGGAAGAGGCTGCCGCTGAGGGCAGAGCTCTTAAACCCGGAGAAGTTGTATATACGGATATGATGAAGAAGTCTCTTCTGATCTTCCGAATCGGACAGAAGCCGATGACAGAGGGACTGCGTCTTCTCGGTGCGCACATCGATTCCCCGAGACTGGATCTGAAGCAGCATCCGTTGTATGAGGATACCGATCTGGCGCTTCTTGACACCCACTATTATGGCGGAATCAAGAAATATCAGTGGACGGCGCTTCCGATGGCCCTTCACGGCGTCATCGCGAAGAAGGACGGCTCGGTTGTGAATGTCTGCATCGGCGAGGATGAGAACGATCCGGTGTTCGGTGTCAGTGACCTTTTGATTCACTTGGCTGGAAAGCAGATGACCAAGAATGCCGCTGAGGTTGTCGAGGGAGAGAACCTGAACGTTTTGGTCGGAAGCAGACCGCTCGCATCCGCGGATGAGGACGAGAAGAACGCGGTTAAGGCGAATATCCTGAAACTTCTGAAAGAAAAATATGATATGGAGGAGGACGACTTCGTATCGGCGGAGATCGAGGTGGTTCCCGCGGGACAGGCAAGGGATTACGGACTGGACCGGAGCATGATCATGGGATACGGTCAGGATGATAAGGTGTGCGCATACCCGTCCTTCCGGGCAATCATGGACGAAAAGAATCCGGAGTACACCAGCGTCTGTCTTCTGACAGACAAGGAGGAGATCGGATCTGTCGGCGCGACCGGCACACATTCCCGATTTTATGAGAATACACTGGCAGAGGTCATGAATCTGCAGGGATGCTACAGTGAGCTGGCACTCCGCCGTCTGCTGACGAAGACCAGGGTTCTTTCCTCTGACGTAAGTGCCGGATTTGACCCGGATTATCCGGATGTGATGGACAAGAACAACTGCGCGTATCTTGGAAGAGGACCGGTATTCAACAAATATACCGGTTCCCGCGGCAAGAGCGGTTCCAATGACGCCAATGCGGAGTATATTGCGTTCCTGAGAAAACTGATGGAGGAGAACAATATTATCTACCAGACCTCTGAGCTTGGAAAGGTAGACGCGGGCGGCGGCGGAACGATCGCCTACATTCTCGCAAATCTTGGAATGGAGGTTATTGACTTCGGTGTTGCCGTTCTCAATATGCATGCGCCCTGGGAGATTACAAGCAAGGCGGATATCTATGAGGCTTACAACGCATACCGCGCATTCCTGAAGTAACGGAATCGGGATCCGGGAGGCGGAATTTCCTCCCGGTAAACCGTAATGCTCCGCAGGCGAGGCAGCAGACACTGTATAAGCTGCGGATTGCTCCGTGCTCCGCAGGCGGGGCAGCAGACACTGTATAAGCTGCGGATTGCTCCATGCTTCGCAGGCGGGGCGTCACAAACTGTATAAGAAGGTAAGAAATCATGCATGACAGACTGACACAGAGCGATATTGACAAGATGCAGGCGGAAATTGACCATCGGACTCTGGTGGAGCGGCCTCGAATCCTGAAGGAGGTTCAGGAGGCGAGAGCGCAGGGAGATCTGAGCGAAAATTTCGAGTATTATGCCGCAAGAAAGGCCAATCGGGAGAATAACAGCCGGATTCATTACCTTGAGAAGATGATTGAAACGGCAATTGTAATTGAAGACCGCTCAAAGAGCGATGAGGTCGGATTGAACAAGAAGGTGACTCTGCAGTTTGACGACGAGGAGGAGACCGAGACCTACAAGCTCGTCACCTCTGTACGCGCGGATTCCATGCAGGGAAGGATCACTCCGGAATCTCCTCTAGGAAAGGCCATCATGCGTCATAAAGCCGGCGATGTCTGCCACGTCAAAGTCAGCGATACCATCGAGTATGACGTCAAGATCGTTGGCATCGAAAACGTCGGGGAAGAGGAATCGGATACGATCCGCAGGTTCTGAACCGGACGCATTTGGACGACAGGCGGGACAGACGCAAGGCGCGGATTCACCATGGTTCGCTGTTTGTATAAGGCAACAGGCAATTAGAAAAATTGTATAAAATTTATATCCGCACGGTTGACAGGAGATCGCTGATGTAAGATACTGGTCTATATCAGATTAGCCATCAGACGACTCGGCTGCTAATGACGGGGCCGTCGATGAAGATTCGGGACGAAAAGCTGACACACAGTCCGGAATCTGATCTGGAACCAAAACAATGAACGGAGGTGATAGTTTGAAAGAGGTAAAAAACGATAAAAAGCCGATTGCGTTTTATTATGCCATCGTGCTGCTTGTGCTGCTCCTTCTCAATTTTCTTCTGATCCCGCAGATTAATAGTGCCAAGATACAGGACACAACATACGGCAACTTCATTGAGATGCTGGAGGATGGGAAGGTAAGCCAGGTAGAGGTCAACTCGGCGGACAGTGAGATCGAGTTCAAGGATTCCTCGGGTAATATGTACCGCACCGGTATGATGAATGACTATAAGCTGGTGGACCGTTTGCTTTCAGCGGGAATCAAGGACTTCGAGAGCCCGATTCAGCAGCAGATGTCACCTGTTCTGAGCTTCCTGCTGAGCTGGATTCTTCCTCTTGTCATTTTCTTCTTCCTTGGAAGATGGCTTATGAGTTCAATGACAAAGCGTATGGGCGGAGGCATGGGTGATGCCATGAGCTTTGGCAAGAGTAATGCCAAGGTGTACATACAGTCGGAGACCGGCATTAAGTTCAAGGATGTGGCCGGAGAAGACGAAGCGAAGGAGCTTCTTCAGGAGATCGTCGATTTCCTGCATAATCCCCAGAAGTACACGGAGATCGGCGCGAAAATGCCGAAGGGCGCTCTTCTGGTAGGCCCTCCGGGAACCGGTAAGACGCTCCTTGCCAAAGCCGTTGCCGGCGAGGCGAATGTACCGTTTTTCTCTATTTCAGGCTCTGAATTCGTCGAGATGTTTGTTGGAATGGGCGCGGCAAAGGTCCGGGATCTGTTCAAACAGGCCAACGAGAAGGCACCGTGTATTGTGTTTATCGATGAGATTGATACCATCGGTAAGAAGCGTGACGGCGGAGGATTCTCCGGCAACGATGAGCGTGAGCAGACATTGAACCAGCTGCTTGCGGAGATGGATGGATTTGATGGACGAAAGGGTGTCATCATCCTTGCGGCGACCAACCGTCCGGAGTCCCTGGATCCGGCGCTGACCCGTCCGGGCCGGTTCGACCGGAGAATTCCGGTAGAGCTTCCGGATCTGAAGGGAAGAGAGGAAATCCTGAAGCTTCACGCGAAGGATATCCGGATTTCCGACAATGTAGATTTCAATGCGGTTGCGCGCACCGCTTCCGGAGCAAGTGGCGCCGAGCTTGCGAACATGATCAATGAGGCGGCTCTTCGCGCGGTACGCGACGGGAGGAAATTTGTAACCCAGAACGACCTGATGGAGAGTGTTGAGACCGTAATCGCCGGATACCAGAAGAAGAACAAGGTGCTGACGACGAAGGAAAAGCTGATCGTCTCCTATCATGAGACCGGACACGCCCTGGTCGCTGCCCTTCAGACCCATTCAGCGCCGGTCACAAAGATCACGATTATCCCCAGAACATCAGGAGCTCTTGGTTACACCCTTCAGGTGGATGAGGGAGAACATAACCTGATGAGCAAGGAGGAGATCGTGAACCGGATCGCAACGCTTACGGGCGGACGTGTTGCGGAGGAACTGATCTTCCATTCCGTGACAACGGGAGCGTCAAATGATATCGAGCAGGCGACGAAGCTGGCAAGAGCAATGGTGACGAGGTTCGGCATGAGCGATGAATTCGGAATGGTAGCGATGGAAACCGTTACGAATAAGTATCTCGGCGGTGATACATCTCTGGCGTGCTCCGAGGCAACATCGGGTAAGATAGACGAGATGGTTGTGAAGATTGTGCATGACGCGTACAGCAAGGCAAAGAGTCTGCTTTCCGCCAATATGCCGAAGCTTCATGAGCTTGCCAAATATCTGTATGAGCGGGAAACAATCACCGGTGAGGAGTTTATGCAGATCCTTGAGAAAAAGCCGGAGCTGATACCGGATCAGAATCAGGGGGAGGCAGGACAGGGCACCGCTCCGGCGGCACAATAACCGGTTCGCGGCATTCGCACTGTGAAAATTGCACCCTGATCCAGTGAGCAGTAAGGACTCATACGATGCTGTTCACGCAGCGCGAAAATCTTTGCTGTACATTGTTGGGGCGAATAGTAACGCTCATCGGAAATCTGCGGTGAACACTGTGCAGATTTGTAGATATTATTCTGAGAAATGATGTATAATGGGAACCAAAGTTCTGTCAGAGGCGGCAGTGCTTTGGTTCCTTTTTTACGCGAACAGTGAGCCGCAGCCGAATGCGAAGTATTCGTGTGCGGCGAGCGTCGCGATAGCGAGATAAAACTCGCGCAGCGTGTTTTATCTCGTTACAGAATGGGGAGAAGCATTTTTCAGGAGGAGACCAGATGAGCATGAAGGAAAGTATGGAAAGCAGAATCTATGACCTGATGGACTGGGCAGAGATCGAGGCTGTCGTATATGCGGAGGAGGATTCGCCGCGGAGAGTGCTGGGCCCTGTGGCGCTGCCGGACGGCGTTTTGATCAGAGCATTCTTTCCGGGAGAGGAAAACGTCAGCGTAAAGACGGCTTCAGGGGATGTCGTCCCGATGGTTCTGGAAGACGAGGCAGGATATTTTGCGGTCATGCTTGACCGGAAGAGAATACCTGATTACACTTTTGTGATTCTGCACGAGGATGGTACGGTGTCGGAATACAAGGACCCATATGCATTTCCGTGCCAGATCACAGAAAAGGAAGAAATCCGGTTCCAGGAGGGCATATGGGACAGAGCTTCGGAAAAAATGGGCGCGCATCTGATGAACATCAACGGCACAGAGGGAGTTTATTTCGCGGTGTGGGCGCCGAATGCGATCCGTGTGTCCGTTGTCGGTGATTTTAATCTGTGGGATGGACGCAGACTTCAGATGAATCGTCTGCAGAGCGGTATTTTCGAGCTGTTTGTACCAGGAATTAAAGCAGGAAGTTTCTACAAGTTTGAGATCAAGGCAAAGGCCGGTCTGGTCTATCTGAAGGCGGATCCGTTCGCATTCCGCGCGCAGCAGCTTCCAGAGGCAGCTTCGGTGATCACGAACACCGGCTATGAATGGAAGGATGAGGAGTGGATGAAACGCCGGGAGGGATTTGATCCGTCCCATTCGCCCTTTGCGGTTTATGAATGCAATATCGGGACGTGGATGAAGCGGGAAGCTGGAAACCCTGAGAGGACTGCAGAGAACCGGGAAGCAGAGGATGGATCGGAGCATGCCCCGGACCTGGAAGAAGAGACTGGAGCGGTGCAGGCCCCGGACCAGAAAGGAGAGAATGGAGCCGAGAAAGCCCTGGATCTGGAAGAAGAAACCGGAGCGAAGCGGGCTGAAGACCGGAAGAAAGGGATCGGTGAGGCACCTTCGGTGTACCGGGACATCGCGGAAGATCTCGTCTTGTATCTGAGGGACATGGGTTATACGCACGTAGAATTCCTACCGGTGATGGAGTATCCGGACGATGCTTCTATGGGATATGTGACCAGTGGATTTTTTGCCCCGACCAGCCGTTACGGAACACCTGCGGATTTCAAATATCTGGTTGATACGCTGCATCAGAATGGAATTGGCGTACTTCTTGACTGGGTGCCTGGGTATTTCGCAAGAGGGAATGACGGCCTCGCATCCTTTGACGGAACCTGTCTCTATGAGCATATGGATCCGAAGAAGGGAGTCTGCCCGTCCAACAACGCACTGATCTTCAATTATGGACGCGGCGAGGTCGAGAGCTTCATGAAATCAAGCGCGATGTTCTGGATTTCGGAGTATCATGCGGACGGCCTGCGGATTCCGGATCTCTCCGGTATGCTGTATCTGAACTACGGCAGGCGCGATGGGGAGTGGATTGCGAATATGTACGGGGGCAATGAGAACCTGGAGAATATTGAGTTTCTCCGGAACCTTAATAATGATATCCGGGCAAACGGACACGGAGCGATCACCATTGCGGAGGAGACGACCGGATATCCGGCGGTTACCGGAAATACAGAGGAGGAAGGCCTTGGATTTGGTTTGAAGTGGAATAACGGATGCATCGATGATTATCTGAAGTATATCCAGCTCGACCCGCTCTTCCGCGGGGCGCACCAGGATGATCTTACATTCAGCATGGTATACATGTATACGGAGAAGTTCATGCTTGCGCTGTCACACAACATTCTGGAAAATGGAAGACCGCTGCTGCGCATGATGCCGGGCAGGGATGATGCCCTGAAGCTTGCAAATCTCCGTCTGACCTATGCGTACCTGATGATGCATCCGGGCAAGAAACTGATCTGCCAGGGGCAGGATTTCGGGCAGAAATCGAGAATGAGTGCTTCGGACGGCGTTGACTGGAGTGAGCTTGCCAACGGGGATCAGAAGAAAATGCAGGATTTCAGCAGAGCTCTGCTGAAGTTCTACCGAGAGCAGCCTGCGCTGTACCGGCTCGATGAAGAACCAGAAGGCTTCGAGTGGATCAGCAACCTCGACTGGGAGAGAAACCTTCTGGTATTTCTGAGAAAGACGGAGAAGGAGGAGGACACCCTGCTCGTTGTCGCGAACTTTTCGAATGTCGTATATGATAATTTCATGGTCGGAGTACCTTATGCGGGGAAATACAAAGAGATCTTCAACAGCGATGCCGCGGAATTCGGCGGCGGCGGTGTGATAAATCCGAGGGTGAAGCTGAGCCGGGCGGTAGAACAGGATGAACGGAAGGATTCGATCAAGATAAAGGTACCGCCGCTCGGAGTATCCGTTTTTCGCTTTACCGAGGCATTTGAGCGTACAGCACCGGATCGGGAGGAGAAGAAGCCGGATCGGACAAGCGTGAAATCCGCAAAAGCCATGAAGAAGGGGGAAACCGAGAAAACGGGAGAGACTCTGAAGAAAGCAGCAGTCACGAAAACGGAGAAAACCGTGAAAAAGGTCGCGGCTGCGGCTTCCAGGAAAATGGTGAACAGGAGAAGGGGAAAAGCGTAATGTATACAGCAGGGGCTTGCATTTGCGCGGCTTTCGTGGTATTTTGGTAACGTTAATAGTTGACTAAGGTAGGAGTGGGCGAGAAAAGTCCACTCCTATTTTATGAAAGGAGAGATTGCGTGAGCAGTAAGACGGAAGCAATCGAGAAGAAGGCGGAAGCGATTCTGATCCCGATTCTGGATGAGATGCACTATGAATTTGTGGATCTGGAATATGTCAAAGAGGCCGGCTGCTGGTATCTGAGAGCATATGCGGACAAAGAAGGCGGGATCACGGTGAACGACTGCGAAGACATCAGCCGGGTTTTCGGTGAAAAGCTTGATGAGCAGGATTTTATCGAGGATTCCTATATTCTGGAGGTCAGCTCTCCCGGACTTGGAAGACCGCTGAAGAAGGAAAGGGATTATCAGCGTGCAATGGGACAGCGAATTGAGATCCGCACGTTCAGGATTATTGATCACGCAAAGGAATTTACCGGGGTGCTGACGGGCTATGATAAGGATACGGTGAGCATCGTGGAAGATGAAACTGAGAAGCCGATGACCTTTCACAAAAAGGAGATCGCCCTGATCCGTATGGCGTTTGATTTTTAACGGTTGAATATAAGTTGGTTTAAGACCAGGAGGATAATGAAAAAATGAACAGCGAGTTACTGGAAGCTCTGAATACTCTTGAAAAGGAAAAGGGGATCAGCAAGGACACTCTTCTGGAGGCAATTCAGCAGTCTCTTCTGCAGGCCTACAAGAATCAGTATGACCGTACGGATAATGTAACGGTCACGATTGATCCGGAGACCTGTGATTATCACATTCTTTCCGCCAAGACAGTGGTAGAGCATGTGGAGGATCCGGTCACAGAGATCGGACAGCAGGAGGCGTTCAAGATCAATTCCGGTGCGCAGATCGGCGACACAGTGAATGTTGAGATCCAGTCCAAGAGCTTCGGGCGGATTGCAACCATGAACGCGAAGAACGTTATACTTCAGAAGATCCGCGAGGAAGAGAGAAAATCCCTGTACAATGAGTACTATGAGAAGGAACATGAGGTTGTCACGGGTGTTGTTCAGCGATATATCGGAAGGGATGTCAGCATAAATCTCGGCAAGGTAGACGCGATTCTGAAGGCCAAGGAAATGGTAAAGGGCGAGAAGTTCAAGCCTACGGAAAGAGTCAAGGTCTATGTGCTGGAGGTGAGAGATACCCCGAAGGGTCCTAAGATCCTTGTATCCCGCACACATCCTGAGCTGGTGAAGCGGCTCTTCGAAGAAGAGGTCGCGGAAATTCGTGACGGTGTAATTGAGATCAAGGCAATTGCCCGTGAGGCCGGATCGCGTACAAAGATCGCTGTTTACAGCAATGAGCCGAATGTTGATGCTGTGGGAGCCTGTGTCGGTGTGAACGGATCCCGTGTCAACGCGATAGTGGATGAACTGGATGGTGAGAAGATCGACATCATCAACTGGGATGAGAACCAGGCATATCTGATCGAAAATGCGCTTTCTCCGGCAAAGGTTATCTCCGTTCTTGCGGATCCGGATGAGAAGCAGGCACTTGTCATCGTCCCGGATTATCAGCTTTCCCTGGCGATCGGAAAAGAAGGCCAGAATGCCCGCCTTGCGGCGCATCTGACGCAGTTCAAGATCGATATCAAGAGCGAGACGCAGGCGCGTGAAGAAGGTCTGTTTGATGAATACGCGGAAGACGATGAGGACGATGAGGATTACGACTATGACGAGGAGGAATCCGGCAGGGAAGAATCCGAAGAGGCCGGATCCGGCGAGGAGAACTCCACAGAAACGTCCGACGCAGACAGCGCTTCTGCAGATGCTGAAGATATGAAAGATGACGAAGATACCACAGATACGGAAGAATCAGATCTGGAGACCGGATCTGAGGATTCCTCTGACGGTGAGAAGGACACTCCGGAAACGGAAGAAGACAGCGCCGCGGCGAATAAGAATGACGCAGATGAGGCTGGAGCTGATCCTGACACGGAGGAAGACAGCAAACCTGAGGCATAAGCTGGCGAGGGAGGCGTTCATTGAGTATAACCCGTAAAATACCGATGCGTACCTGTGTCGGATGCCGTTCCAAGAAGACGAAGAAAGAACTGATCCGCGTTTTGAAAACGCCGGAAGGCGAGATTCGGCTGGATCCGACAGGCAGGCAGAATGGAAGGGGCGCGTATATTTGCGCAGATCCCGGCTGTCTGGCAAAGGCAAGGAAAAATCACGGTATAGAAAGATCTCTGGGCTGCGCAGTTCCTGACGAGGTATATGACAGGCTTGAGGAGGAGATGAAACAGATTGGACAGTAGAAAGGCACGGTTCATGATCAGTATCTCCATGAAGGCCGGAAAAGTCGCTGCCGGGGAATTCGCCGCAGAACAGGCAATCCGGGCAGGCAGCGCGGAATTGGTGATCGTCTCGGAAGACGCATCGGAAAATACAAAGAAAAAATTCCGCGATATGGCTGCTTACCGGAGTATTCCGTTTATGCAATTTCTTCCGAAATCGGAGCTCGGCGCTCTAATCGGAAAAGGGGAGCGTTCTTCGCTGGTAATCACAGACGCGAACCTGGCACGGGAAATCCGAAGCCTTCTGGGATCGGAGAGCGAACAGATATAAACACAGACAGATCAGGATTCATTGAAATAAAGAGGTAAGCGATACATTGAATAATAATGAAAATGAAGGAAAGATTGTAAACGATAAGATAGAAAAGTCAGCGAAGGCGGAGGAATCTAAAACCTCCAGAGAAGACAGTGCGGCAAAGGGAGAGAAGGAAGCAAAACCGGTAAAGAAAAAGAAAAGACTGATCGCTGTTTTTCACCCGCAGAATGCATCCAGTAAAGAGGGTAAGAGCTTCCATCAGGTCATGGATAAGGATAAAAAGAAGAAAACCAGAGAGAAGACCGGAAGAACAGATGGTGCCGCCGGTCGCGTGGAAGGCTCCCGACGCGGTGTGATGCAGGAGAGCAGCCGCGGTGGACGCCCTGTCGGCAACCGTGCGTCTGCCGGAACTCCGATTGTGAAGGTGCCGAGACCGCATCCGGTTATCCGGACTGAGGAGGCTCCGAAACCTGCTCCGGCGGAAACAAAGAAGAGTGCTGTCAGAAACACTCCTGTGACAGAGGCGGCAAAGCCGGAAGCAACTGCTGAGACAATCGGAGCTGAGACGGCTTCTGCAAAAACGAATGCTGCGGAATCGGCAAAAATCAATTCATCCGCTGCGGGAATGGCGGAAAAGAGCTCTTCGGCGGGCACGGCTACAGAAATGAAAGTGTCGAATGGAAAGAACGGGGCACCACAGAGTGAGGCAACAGCAGCTGAGAAGAGTGAGCATGAGACAGCATCTCAGGAGAGACCGGCTGCCGGAACAGCATCTGCTGCCGCTGGCGAGAGTTCGGAATGGCAGAACCAGGGCACCAGAAACGACGCGGACCGGAATGGCGGCGGCCAGAGCAGAAGCTATGGAGACCGCAGCAGCGGCCAGGGCAGAAGCTATGGAGACCGCAGCAGTGGCCAGGGCAGAAGCTATGGAGACCGCAATAACGGCGGCCAGGGCAGAAGCTATGGAGACCGCAGCAGCGGCCAGGGCAGAAGCTATGGAGACCGCAATAACAGCGGCCAGGGCAGAAGCTACGGGGACCGCAATAACGGCGGTCAGGGCAGAAGCTACGGAGACCGCAATAACAGCGGCCAGGGCAGAAGCTACGGAGACCGCAATAACGGCGGTCAGGGCAGAAGCTACGGAGACCGCAATAACGGCGGTCAGGGAAGAAGACCGTTTGGCGACCGCAACAACCGTCCGGGATTCGGAGGAAGCAGACCTGGTTTTGGAGGAAACAGACCTGGGTTCGGCGGTAAGGACGCAGAAGAGGGAAATCGTTTCCCGGGACACTCCAGAGGACAGCACAGTGATCACAAGGGCGGTCAGGGCGCTGCGATGGATATGGGGCTCAAGAAGCCGTCGAGAGATGGTGCCGGACACAATAAGGACAAAGACAAGAACAAGAATGATCTTCGCGGCAACAAATACACCAGCGACAGAGGAAATGGACGCAACAACAGACATCTGATCCCGAAGGCACTGCAGAGACCGGTGCATAAGAAAGAGGAGAAGAAGGAAGAAAAGGTGACAGAAATCAAGATCCCGGAGAAAGTTACCATCCGCGAGCTTGCGGATAAGATGAAGATGCAGCCGTCCGTCATCGTGAAAGATCTCTTCATGAAGGGTGAGATGTATACCGTCAACCAGGAGGTCGATTACGAGAAGGCAGAGGAGATCGCTATGACATATGATATTCTCTGTGAGCCGGAGGAGAAGGTGGATGTCATTGCCGAGATGCTGAAAGAGGATGAAGAGGATGAAAGCAAAATGATTCCGCGTCCTCCGGTAGTCTGTGTCATGGGACATGTCGATCATGGTAAAACATCTCTGCTCGATGCGATCCGTCACGCACATGTGACTTCAAAGGAAGCCGGCGGAATCACACAGAATATCGGCGCATATGTCGTTAATATCAACAACAAGAAGATCACCTTCCTGGATACGCCGGGACATGAAGCGTTTACGGCGATGCGGCTTCGTGGAGCTCAGTCCACGGATATCGCGGTACTTGTCGTAGCGGCGGATGACGGTGTAATGCCGCAGACCATCGAGGCAATCAATCACGCGAAGGCAGCCGGCGTTGAAATTATCGTTGCGATAAACAAGATCGACAAGCCGGGAGCAAATGTCGACCGGGTAAAACAGGAACTCACAGAGTATGGACTGATTGCAAGTGACTGGGGCGGTCAGACGGAGATGGTCGAGGTTTCCGCGAAGACCGGAGTTGGTCTTGATGATCTTTTGGAGACAATTCTCCTTACGGCGGATATCATGGAACTGAAGGCGAATCCGGACCGTCTCGCGAGAGGTCTGGTCCTTGAGGCGAAGCTGGATAAGGGCAAGGGACCGGTAGCGAACCTTCTCGTTCAGAAGGGAACCCTTCATGTCGGCGATTATATTGCCTGCGGCGCATGCTCGGGAAAAGTCCGTGCTATGACTGATGAGAACGGAAAACGTGTAAAAACAGCAGGCCCGTCCACCCCGGTTGAGGTGCAGGGACTTGACGGTGTTCCGGATGCGGGCGAGACGCTGGTAGCTATGGAGACAGACAAGGAGGCGAAGAATTTTGCCGCAACCTTTACCGCCGAGCACAAGAATCAGCTTCTGGAGGAGACCAAGTCCAGGATGTCTCTGGATGATCTCTTCAGCCAGATTCAGGACGGCTCTGTCAAGGAGCTTGAGCTTGTTATCAAGGCGGATGTACAGGGATCGGTAGAGGCTATTCGTCAGTCCCTGCTCAAGCTTTCCAACGATGAAGTAGTTGTAAAGATCATTCACGCCGGAGTCGGCGCGATCAATGAGTCTGATGTCACACTTGCGGCGGCATCAAACGCGATCGTGATTGGATTTAATGTTCGTCCGGACGCGAACGCCAAAGCCCTGGCAGAACAGGAAAAAGTAGATGTGCGTCTGTACAAGGTAATCTATCAGGCAATTGATGATATCGAAGCAGCGATGAAGGGAATGCTGGAGCCGATTTACGAGGAGAAGGTCATCGGTCATGCCGAGGTACGCCAGCTCTTCAAGGCATCCGGAGTCGGAACCATTGCCGGAAGTTATGTCCTCGATGGAATCGTACAGAGAGGGTGCAAGGTTCGCATCAGCCGCGGAGACAAGCAGATTTTCGAGGGAGACCTCGCAAGTCTGAAGCGTTTCAAGGACGATGTAAAAGAGGTCAAGGCCGGCTATGAATGCGGTCTGGTGTTTGAAGGCTTCAATGAGGTCAGGGAAGGCGACCAGGTTGAGGCATATGCTATGGTCGAGGTGCCGCGTTGAGAAAAAACAGTGTCAAGAACATAAGAATTAATGAATCAGTAAAGGAAGAACTGAGCAATATCATCCGAAATGAAGTGAAAGATCCGCGGATCGCTCCGGTCGTTTCCGTTACGGAAGCCATAGTGGCGACAGATCTGAAAAACTGCAAGGTCATGATCAGCGTTCTTGGAGATGAGAAGGCGAAGGAAGATACAATGGAGGGACTGAAAAGTTCCTCCGGTTTCATCCGCCATATGCTCGCTGTGAATCTGAATCTGAGAAACACACCAGAACTTCATTTTAAGCTCGATGAATCGATAGAATATGGTGTTGAGATGTCAAAACGGATTGATGAGGTCATGGAACAGGATCGAAGAGGAAAGCATGCAGAGGAAAATTGATGAATTTTTAAAGGATGTAAATACAGTCGCGATTGCGGGACACGTTAACCCAGATGGCGACTGCGTCGGGTCGTGCATGGGTATGTACCTGTATTTGCGGGATAATTATCCGGAGATCAGCGCGGACGTGTATCTCGAAAAGCCCCGCAGTTCCTTTGACATGATCGAGGATATTGACAAGGCGAGACAGGTCTGCTCTGCAATCCGGTATGACCTGCTGATTCTTCTGGATATCAGCAGTCAGGACAGGATCGGTGTTGCCGGAGCTCTGCTGAAGACTGCAGACCGCGTTCTCTGTCTGGATCACCACAAGACGAACCGTGACCACTACACCTGGCTGTTTAATTATCCGGATCTCAGTTCCACCTGTGAGGTTGTCTGGAATTTTCTGGATCCGGAGAAAATCGGGGAGAAGTGCGCAGAGGCATTGTACATGGGCATTGTTCATGACACAGGGGTTTTCCAGTACTCCTGTACGTCACCCCGCACGATGCGAATCGCCGCGTCTCTGATGGAGAAGGGAATCCCGTTCAGTAGAATTGTAGACAGTACATATTATGAGAAAACCTTTATTCAGAATCAACTCCTCGGAAGAGCGCTTATGGAAAGTTTCCTTATGTTTGACGGGAAAATGATTGTCTCCTGCATCCGCAAGAAAGATATGGACTTCTACAATGCTTCGCCGGCGGACATGGACGGAATTGTGAGCCAGATGAGAAATACGGCGGGAGTAGAGGTTTCTGTTTTCATGTATGAGCTGGAAACCGGAACATGGAAGGTTTCTTTGCGCTCTGTCGACAAAGTGGATGTGAGTGTTGTTGCGCAGATATACGGCGGCGGCGGGCATGCGCGCGCGGCAGGCGTGACGATGCAGGGATCCTGTTACGATGTTGTCAATAATCTGACCTTGTATCTGGAAAAAGAACTCGTCTGACCGGTCGGACGGACTGGACATCAGCAGAGAAAACGTCTGTTCGATCGAACAGACTGGACATCAGCAGAGAAAACGTCCGTTCGACCGAACGGGTTGGACATCAGCAGGGAGAACAATGAAAAACGGAGTCATTAACATATACAAGGAGAAGGGCTATACCTCCTTCGATGTTGTCGCGAAGCTCAGAGGCATCCTGCATCAGAGGAAGATCGGTCATACGGGTACGTTGGATCCGGACGCTGAAGGCGTCCTTCCGGTCTGTGTGGGAAAGGCCACTGGACTCGTGGAGCTTCTGACCGATGAGACGAAGACATATGAGGCAGTGCTTTTGCTTGGAAAGGACACCGACACGCAGGATATCAGCGGAGAGGTATTGTCCGAGCATGCGGTGACATGCGATGAGGAGGATCTGGAGAATTGCCTGAAATCCTTTGAGGGCGCACAGATGCAGATTCCGCCGATGTACTCCGCTCTGAAGGTTAACGGGAAGAAGCTGTACGAGCTTGCCAGAGAGGGAAAGACGGTGGAGAGAAAGGCCCGGCCGGTTCATTTCTATGAAATCCATCTGCTCTCCTGCAATCTGCCGAGAGCGGTTATCCGTGTAACCTGCTCGAAGGGCACCTATATCCGGACGCTCTGCCATGACATCGGGGAAAGGCTGGGCTGCGGAGGCTGCATGGAAGCACTCACCCGGGTCCGCGTCGGACAGTTTCACATTGAGGATTCGCTTCGTCTTTCTGAGGTTGCCCGATTAACCGGAGAAGGGAAATGGAACGATATTCTGATTCCGGTTTACCGGCTGTTTGATTATCCTTTGGTCCGCACTTCGGCCGGGACAGACCGTCTCGCCCATAACGGGAACCGGATCCCCGAAGAGGGATACCGCGTGATACAGGACAGGGACCTGGTTTCGGAGGATGGAGTCCGTGTTATAGAGGACGGGAGCCGGGTTTCGGAGGATGGACACTATGTGATACAGGACAGGGTCGGGAATCCGGAGGATGGAGTCCATGCTGCAGATGACAGGGACGGGGATCCGGAGACCGGATTTCAGGTCGAGAGAGCTACAGGTCAGTCCGCAGAAGAGAAACGGCGGGTGAGGCTTTTTGATTCCGAAGGCGTTTTTATCGGAATTTATAAATCTGCGACACCCGGCGGTTTACTGAAGCCGGTCAGGATGTTCTATGACCCGGATGATGAATGCAGAGTTAAAATTTGAGGAGCGTCAGCTTTGGAATATATACAGGAAGTGGAAAAATATACCGGCGCAGAGCGCTGCGTCGTTACGCTTGGAAAATTTGACGGCGTTCATAAGGGCCACCGGAAGCTGATCGCCCGGGTGAAGGAGATTGCCCGCGCGCACGGATGGAAGACTGCTGTCTTTACCTTTCAGGTGTCGCCCCAGGTATGCATGGGGGCACGACGGCCGAAGATGCTGATGACAAATGAAGAGCGAAGAGAGATTCTCCGGGAGCTGGATGTGGATCTTTTGTTTGAGTGCAGGTTTACAGAAAGAATGCGCAGCATGGAGCCGGAGGATTTTGTCCGTGAGGTTCTGCTGGACAGGCTTCATGTATCGGCAGTCGTCATGGGAATGGACTTCCATTTCGGGAAAGACCGGAAGGGAGATTCGGAACTGATGAAGCAGATGGGAGAGAAGTACGGATTCCTGGTAGAGGTGCTTCCGAAGGAGAAATATCACGGCAAGGATATCAGCAGCAGCTATATCCGGGAGGAACTGGCGCTGGGCCATATGGAGAAAATCACCAGGCTGCTCGGACAGCCGTACTTCATCACGGGAAAGATTGTGCATGGCAGGCATCTCGGACATTCCCTCGGATTTCCCACCATCAATCAGATTCCGGATCCTGTCAAGATGACTCCTCCCCGGGGCGTCTACTATTCCAGAACCCTCGTGGCTGGCAGGTGGTATCAGGGAATCTCAAACATCGGAATCAAGCCGACTGTCGGCGGCACAGCGGTCGGACTGGAGACATATCTGTTTGACTGTACATTGGATCTGTACGGCCAGGAGGCTAGAGTAGAGCTTCTGTCCTTCCGGAGACCGGAAGAAAAATTTTCGGACATCAATGAGCTGAAGGAGCAGATGGACCGCGATATCCAGGCGGCAGACAACTATTTTTCCAGAGAAGAATGAAAATCGCCAGAAGAATAAAATCACCGCGCGCTGAAAATATGCAATCGCGGTCACACCGGTTGCGTTGAAACAGCGAAACAGATTCCTGCCCCGGGATTTTCTCAATTTTTTTCATGGCAGCCGTTATCAGGCTTTGTATGCGCCTTGCGAAAATGAGCTGTTCTTGACTGCGGTACACTAAAGTGGTAACATGATTTTAGCAGTCACTTTGATACTGTGAAATTGTGAAGTATCAGAGATACATCGGTTGCGTGACGAAATAATAATTTTGGGAGCAGAGAAAATGAGCAAAGATATTCATACGGAAGAGGTGGATCAGCTGTTTCAGGCTATTCTGACGCTGCGCACGCTGGATGAATGCTACACGTTCTTTGAGGATGCGTGCACGATCAATGAAATCCTTTCCCTCTCACAGCGCTTTGAGGTTGCAAAGATGCTGAGAGAGAAGAAGACGTATCTCGACATCTCCAGAAAAACGGGCGCTTCGACGGCGACAATCAGCCGCGTAAACCGTTCGCTGATCTATGGGAATGACGGTTATGAGATGGTTCTGAAGAGAATGGGAATCGAAAAGCCGGCGGATTCGGAAGAAGACGGCGGAGAAAGCTGACATATATCCATAACGCACGTACAAAGAAGTACCGGGTACCGATCCCTGATGACGGGGATCGATACCCGGTCTTCTTTTAATCCATCCGATAAGGCGGTGTCCATGATCTGACGCAGTGTCCATCATCGGAAGACGGTAATTTCCCGCGTTCGATAATAACCGCAATACGATACATCGTTCCACAAATTGTACAAGCTATGGCTGACATCGTGCCGGAGCACTCGCAATTCTACAGTTATTTATGGAGCTTCCGGATGGAAGGAAGCTGCGCCAGAATGACCCCGGTGAATACGAAGATACATCCGGTCAGTTCCTTCGGTGACATGGAATCGCCGAGGACGATCCAGCCGGATATGGCGGAGATGACCGATTCCAGGCTCATCAGAAGTGAGGCAAGTGTCGGATTAAGGCCCCGCTGTCCGATGATCTGAAGGGTGTAGGCCACCCCTGAGGAAAGAATTCCCGCATAGAGGATAGGCCAGATGCACTGCGCGATGGAGGAGATGTCAGGAGTCTCCAGAAGAAAGGCAGGGAACACGGAAAGCGTTCCGGATACCAGAAACTGAATACAGGAGAGCTGGATTCCGTTCACGCGTGGAATGAAATGGTCCACCGTCAGGATGTGCATGGCAAACATACAGGAAGAACACAGCGTCAGAAGATCACCGCGGTTCACGGAAAATCCTCCCCTGATACTGAGAAGATAGAATCCGATGACAGCGAGGGCAACCGAAATCCAGACCAGAGGCGGACACTTCTTGTGCAGGAACAGCCCGAAGACCGGCACAAGAATAATGTACAGGGCAGTGATGAACCCGCTCTTTCCTGCGGTTGTGTATTCGAGGCCTGCCTGCTGAAAGCCGCCGGCAAGAAAGAGAAGTATGCCGCATGCGATCCCGCAGATCCGGAGATCCCGGGTCCGTGATTTCTTCGGACGCATCCCTGGAATCGAAGCGCCGGTGTAGTTCGGAGCTAATGGATCTTTCTTTCCCACCAGAATTGCGACTGGCAGCAGAACGAGAGCACCGACGTAGAATCTGCAGAAGTTATAGGTGAAGGGCGAGATGCTCTTCGCGGCAATGCTCTGCGCCACAAAGGTGGTGCCCCAGATGAGCGCTGCCAGAAGGAGCAGCAGCGAATGCTGTATTTTCAGGGAATTTCGGGAATGACTCCGAACTGCTCCGGTATCCTTTGACGGGGTGTCTGATGACATATGAAAACCTCTTGTATTCGTGAAAAAAATAAGTTACGATGTAATTTGTCCTGAAAGAAGGTCACGCAGCCGGCAGGAAAAGCCGGCGTGCGGCAGACAGACTTAATTATCATAACATCTGAAAATGGAGAATTCAAGGAATGATAGCGATAATTGATTACGATGCGGGGAATATCAGGAGCGTTGAAAAAGCGTTCGTTTCACTCGGACAGGAGGTAACGGTGACCAGAGATGCCGGAGTACTCCGGAGCGCGGATAAAGTGGTTCTCCCCGGAGTCGGAAATTTCGGAGACTGTATGCAGAATCTGGAGAAGTTCGGGCTTGTTCCGGTCATCCGTGAGATCGCATCGAGCGGCAAGCCTTTCCTTGGAATCTGTGTCGGTCTCCAGCTTTTATTTGACGAGAGTGAGGAATCTCCGGGGGTGAAAGGTCTCGGAATCCTGAAGGGCAGAATCCTTCGTATCCCTGACGGGGAGAATCGGAAAATTCCCCACATGGGCTGGAATTCGCTTCATCTGGTCCGGCAGAACGGTACCGGCAGGTTGTTCCGAGGAATCCCTGAACAGTCCTATGTCTATTTTGTACATTCCTATTATCTGAAAGCCGCGGATGAAAGCATCGTTACCGCGACCACCGAGTACGGCGTGACAATCCATGCATCCGTTGAAAAGGGCAATGTGTTTGCAACCCAGTTCCATCCGGAGAAGAGCTCTGACACCGGGCTTGCGATTCTCAGAAACTTTGCCGGGCTTTGATAAGCAGAACGATGATCCCGGGAAATGGAGTTAAGCAATCAATAATAAGGATCTAAGCGAATACGGATCTAAGCGAATACAGATCTAAGCAATTAAATATTCAAAATACTCATGGAGAATGCTATGTTTACAAAACGAATCATTCCCTGCCTGGATATCAAGAACGGGCGGGTTGTAAAAGGCGTGAACTTTGTAAATCTCAGGGATGCCGGAGATCCGGTGGAGGTCGCGAAGGCTTATGACAGAGAGGGTGCGGACGAGGTCGTTTTTCTCGATATCACCGCTTCCAGTGATCACAGGAACACCGTAGTGGATATGGTCCGGAAGGTTGCCGAGAATGTTTTCATTCCGTTCACGGTGGGTGGAGGCATCCGCACTGTGGAGGATTTCAAGGCTCTTCTTCGTGAGGGCGCAGATAAAATTTCCATTAACTCTTCCGCCATTGAGAACCCGGATCTGATCAGTGAAGCAGCTATGAAGTTCGGCAGCCAGTGCGTTGTTGTGGCGATCGATGCAAGAAGAAGGCCCGGCGAAGAGGGCTGGACGGTTTATAAGAACGGCGGCAGGGTCGATGTGGGACTTGATGCGGTAGAATGGGCCGCCGAGGCAGAACGCCGTGGCGCCGGAGAGATCCTGCTTACCAGCATGGATTGTGACGGCACCAAGGCAGGATATGACCTGGATCTGACCGGCGCGATTTCCAGGGAGGTCGGAATACCGGTCATTGCTTCCGGAGGTGCCGGAAGTCTGGAGGATTTTTACAAGGCGCTGACAGTGGGAGGCGCTGACGCGGCACTGGCGGCATCGTTGTTTCATTACAGGGAGCTGGAAATCCGGCAGGTCAAGAAGTATCTGCAGGAGCACGGGGTGCCCGTGAGACTGGTCTGAGGCAAGAATTATGACAGGCGGATGAATACAGCAGGAGGGAGCAGGAGATGGCAGGTCTTACCGGAAGCTGGGAAAAGGCTATGAAACCGGAATTTTCCAAGCCGTATTACCGGAAACTTTTTTTAACCGTAAATCAGGAGTACAGGACGGCGACAGTATATCCTCCTGCAGGGGACATTTTTAATGCCTTCCATTTTACACCGCTGGATCAGGTGAAGGTGGTCATTCTGGGACAGGACCCGTACCACGAGCCGGGGCAGGCTCACGGACTCTCTTTTTCCGTGAAGCCGGGAATTGAGATCCCTCCTTCCCTCGTAAATATCTACCAGGAGCTTCACGATGATCTCGGGTGTTACATCCCGGACAACGGTTATCTGGTCAAGTGGGCGAAGCAGGGCGTTATGATGCTCAATACGGTTCTGACGGTCCGCGCTCATCAGGCAAATTCTCACCGGAATATCGGATGGGAGGAGTTTACCGATGCGGCGATCCGTGTACTTGCGGATCAGGACAGGCCGATGGTGTTTATTCTGTGGGGCAGACCTGCCCAGAGAAAGGCGGATATGATCTATAATCCGAAGCACCTTGTGCTGAAGTCACCGCACCCGAGTCCGCTTTCCGCGTACAGGGGCTTTTTCGGAAGCAGACCCTTCTCGAAGACAAACCGGTATCTCGAGGAGAACGGAATAGAACCCATTGACTGGCAGATCGAGAATATCGCCGGAAAATGAGAAAAACAGACCGGCCGGACCGTGGCCGGTAGATGGAAATATTAGCAGGAGCACGGATACCATGTCAGGGAAAAGTTCAAATTCACTCGTAAAAAACGCGTCCGTTCTGATGATCGCGTCCATCATTTCACGCGTCATCGGTCTTCTCTACCGAAGACCTCTCGGAAGTATTCTGGGGTCGGTCGGACTTGGGTATTATGGATACGCAAGCAATCTGTATTCGATTCTTCTTCTGATTTCTTCCTACAGTATTCCAATGGCAACATCTAAGATTATCTCTGAGATGCTTGCAAAGAAAGAATACCGGGGAGCACATAAGGTCTTCCGGGGAGCCATGCTCTATGCGGTCATTGTCGGAGGAGTCACGGCACTGATCTGCTTTTTCGGTGGCGCAATCCTTCTTCCGCAGAACCAGCAGAATGCACTTCCCGCGCTTCGCGCGCTGGCACCGACGATCTTTCTCTCCGCGATCCTCGGCGTACTGAGAGGCTATTTTCAGGCACACCGGACGATGACGCCCACCTCCATCTCGCAGATCCTGGAGCAGATCATGAACGCGATCGTCAGTATTCTGGCGGCATGGATTCTGATCCGCAATCTTGCGCCGGAGGGCGGCACAAGAGCTGCCATCTACGGAGCCATGGGCGGAACCATCGGAACCGGTGCGGGCGTTGTGGTCGGACTTCTGTTCATGACATTTGTGTACATGCTGAACAGAGGCTATTTCCGGAGAAAAATTGCGCATGACCGCAGATCCTCGGAGCAGAGCTACCAGGAGATCCTGAAGATGCTCGTTCTGATGATCACGCCGATCATTTTTACCTCATTTATCTACAACTGCAGTGCATATGCGGACAGTTATCTGTACTCGGCAATCCAGGGGTTTAATGGAATGTCTGCGGATTCCATATCCGCTGCCTACGGAGAATACAGTAATTACTATGTTCCCCTTGTCTCGATTCCGCTGGCTATGGCCTCCGCCAGTACCTCTGCCATGATGCCCGAGGTATCAGGGAAATACGCAATTGGTCAGCTCGATGAGCTGAACCGCCAGGTAAATCAGACACTTCGTCTGACGATGTTCATCTGCATTCCGTGCATGATCGGACTGACGGTTCTCGCGAAACCAATCATGGGCGTGCTCTTTCCGTCAGCAAGTGAGCTGGCGGAGAAGCTGCTCTTCGCCGGTTCCGTCTTCGTTGTGACGGATTCCTTCTCCATTGTGACGGGAGGCGTGCTTCAAGCAATCGGAAAGCAGCATGTGGCTCTGGTCAATGCAGGAATTTCGCTTGTCGTCAATCTGGCTTCTCTCGCGGTTATGCTATTCGCAAGACCCGGACTTGATATTTATGCGGTTATGCTCTCCAATATCATTTTCTCGCTGGTATGCTGCTTCCTGAACATTCTGTCCATGAAGAAACACTTAAGAACAAGGCACGAGATCCGGAAAACATATGTGGAGCCTCTGGCATCGTCCGTGATCATGGGGGCTGTCGCCTGGCTCATCTACACGGCGCTGTTCCATCTTACGAGGAGACCGTTCATCGGTCTGCTTGTGGCGATTCTGGTTGCGATTGTTGTCTATCTCGTATCCTATGTCGTCATTTCAAAGACAACAGAGGAGGAGATGTACCGGTTCCCGATGGGAGGGAGAATCGTGAAATTCCTGCGGCTGATCCGGATCTATCGGTGATCTGTGAGAGAAATTTCCCGGCGACTGAGGATTCTTCCTGCAACGCTTCATGGAAATCGTGCATTTTCTCACAATTCCTCTCGCAGTTCGCATTGCCGCAATATCTGGTTTGATGTTTCAAGATCGGGCAGCCAAAGATAAGCTTAAGATCTGCGCTGCAGGAATATCCGATTCGTATTTCAGGATCGAGCAATGAAAGATATATTTTTGTAGTGTAAACTGCCGCAACGAGATAAAACACGCTGCGCGAGTTTTATCTCGCTATCGCGACGCTCGCCGCACACGAATACTTCGCATTCGGCTGCGGCTCACTGTTCGCGTAAATAACCGATTCCCGGGCATGTTCGCCCGGGAATTTTGTTACATAGATATTAATGAATTTTACACGCTGTTACGCGTTGTTACGCAAGATCTTGTGGTGACTGCATGCAGATGCCACTACCTGTACATGGTGCGACAGAAAAGTAAAAAGCCTTAAAATAAAGGCTTTTTTTGCTGCGGGAACTGTGATATAATCGGTATCAGTCAGAGAATATAAGGGATTCCCGACTGGTTATACAGAGGAAAGAGGGAGTATTACAATGAGAGGGGCCAGAAGGAAAGTTACAAAAATATTAATCACTGTTGCACTTACATTAAGCATGTTTGGCTGTGCAACAAGCGTATTTGCAGCCGGGCGCGATCTGGTAGGCGGAGGAACGAGCAGAACGGTTGTCCGCAATTCATCGTCATCCACCGGGAACGCTGCTTCTTCTGCGGCTGCCGGTTCCGGCGCAGCAGCTTCAGCATCCACCGGCACACAGACGGTCTCCGGATCTGCGGGCACACAGGCTGCATATGGAAATACCGCTTCGTCAGAACAGCAGAATGCGGGTACGGCCGCAGGCGGCGAACAGAGCACCGCTCCCGCGGTAACGGTCGCTGCAGGAAATGCGGCGACGGGATATATTGATATCATCACGCCGTTCATGGTATTGTTTGTATGGACATTCCTTCTGTTCTGGGCGCTGACGATCACCCTGATCCATCGTGTCAGAGAGAGAAGAAATGCGGTCTATCACGAGGAATATCTGGAATTCCGGAGAACGATGAGCCAGGATATCGATCTTGGCAGCATTATCACCATTTAAATTCAATATCATCAAACCCTCATCGGAGAGATTCGGATGAGGGAATTTGGATGAAGAAGTCATGCAACGAAAAGAGAGACGGGTCTGCCGCGTGAACCTGAGGATTTCACGGCTGACCCGTTATCTTTTGGGAAGAACATCGGACACAAGGGAGGAAAAATGACGGAGCAGAAGAAAGACACCGTTCTGTCTAATGTCCGGCACACGCATGTGCTGGAGGACGGAACAGAGATTACACATACCCACGAACATACCCACACGCATACACACCAGAACACGAAAGCGGTAGTCAATCGTCTTTCCAGGGCAATTGGTCATCTCACCATGGTGAAGAGAATGGTAGAGGAGGGCAGGGACTGCAGCGATGTTCTGATTCAGCTTGCCGCGGTCAAGTCCGCACTGAACAGCACAGGAAAGGTGATCCTGAAAGATCATCTGGAACACTGCATGGTTGATGCCATTGAGAGCGGAGACATGAAGGAAATCGAAGAGCTGAACAGAGCAATTGATCAGTTTATCAAGTGAGGATAAATGAAAATGAGTACATTCGACAGAGAGAACGGGACAGATGTCTCCGAGGAGAAACTGTTCAGGCATTATCAGGCTCAATATGCAGAGACGGAGCCTACACATATCGCAAACAGACTCGGACTTCCTTTTGACTATATTTTCGAACGGTTCAGCGTCTCCTTTATGGGAAAGGAATACTATGTCTCACATCCCGGCATGAGGATCGAGGCTGCTGATGGAGAGGATCCATATCGGCTCGAAAGCCTTCCTTCCGGAAGAATTCTGATTGGAAGATATCTCCTTCACGCGACAGTGTTTCCGCAGAACGGGGAATTTATGGCATTCCGGGAACTGCCCAGCGGCGAGGTATATGCGCGGCAGTTTGAGGAACGATGCCTGAGCCGTCTTGCCAGACGGTTTGGAAGCCACCTGGATGAATTCGGGGATATTATGGAATATATCGGCGCGGAGCATATTCACGGCGCAGATGAGGCATGGGAATTTGAATTTCTGGACGGACTGTCCATTCGTTTCTTATTCTGGAGAGGGGACGAGGAGTTTGCGCCAACGGCACAGATTCTGTTTTCCAGCAATTTTCCGGCGGCTTTCGGCACCTATGATCTGGCGGAGATCATTGACACCTGCATGGAGGCATTCGAAAATATTCTTCAATATCTGAAAAAATAACCCCCCACCCAGCTTCTTTTTTGCCGGAGCAGGGACTATCATTGTGTGTGAACGGTGATGCAGGTACTGCCCGCGCGCCGGAATATGTAGTTGACACGGGGGATTCTTTCATGCACATTCCAGAAAATTATCTAAGCCCACAGACCTGTGCGGTGATGACCGCAGTGATGATTCCGGTCTGGGTACATGCGGTGAAGAAGATCAAGGTGGAGATTCCGAAGTCGAAGATGCCTCTGATGGGGGTGGCTGCGGCATTCTCCTTTGTTGCAATGATGTTCAACGTTCCGTTGCCTGGTGGCACGACGGGACATGCGGTAGGGGGAACGCTGATTGCGCTGCTTCTCGGCCCGAATGCGGCCTGTATCTCGGTGACGATCGCTCTTCTGATACAGGCACTGCTTTTCGGGGACGGCGGTATTCTGGCTTTCGGCGCCAATTGCTTCAATATGGCTTTTGTCCTTCCGTATCTCGGATATGGGGTTTACCGACTGATCCGCAGCCGGACCAGATCTGAGAAGGGAAGGCTTGTAGCCGCGGGAGTCGGAGGCTATATCGGTATCAACGCCGCGGCGTTCTGCGCGGCCGTTGAGTTCGGTATTCAGCCCGCGCTCTTTCACACGGCGTCCGGTCAGGCTCTGTACTGCCCGTACGGACTGAACATTGCAATACCGGCCATGATGCTCGGACATCTCACTATCGCAGGCATTGTCGAGGTGATCTTCACTGTTGCTGTGCTGGCATATGTACTCCGCACTTCACCGGGGATCCTGCCGGACGCGTCACATGAACAGACGGCCAAGAAAGCAGGGGTAAAACCGCTGGCGATCCTTCTGGCAGCATTGATCTGTGCGGTGCCGCTTGGACTTCTGGCTACGGGAACGGCATGGGGAGAATGGGGCGCCGATGAGATCGCGTCGGTTGTCAGTGGCGGAAAAGCACTCGGCTATACACCGGCCGGAATGTCACAGGGCTTCTCCCTTGAGGCACTGCTGCCGGATTATTCCATCGCGGGGCTTCCGGATGCAGTCGGATACATTCTTTCCGCGCTGATCGGAGTGCTTCTGCTGATCATTATTTTTCGAATCATTGCGGCATCGATGAAGGAGACGGTAGACTTTCACAAGAAGAAGGCATCCGGGGCATCCGCGGATTGAGAGAGAATAGAATATTCGGGAATGAGGATCCGCGCGACTTTGTGTCGGATCCTCATTTCTGCTGCCGCACAGTCTTTGGGTGGTGAGCAATATCCGCTCACACCGTGTGAAGTGGCGGAGTGAACGCTGCAGCAGGCCGACGAAGCCGGCCACAAGTGGCTGCTGCGAGCGCTGCGAAGCAGCTGGCGTAATACAGTACGCAGCATATTTATTGTTTGGGCGTTTGCTGTACAAACGGGACGCGTGGGGTTAAAATGACTGTCAGACCTGTTCGACGGGATCGGAAGGCCTAACAGGTTACAATCAGAAAGTGTGAGTATAATATGACTGCTGAAGAAAATGAAATTCCCGAGTGGCTTACGGCAGAGGAAGATTACGATCCGCCGGAAGACCGGGACAATTTTATCACAAAAACGATGCTGAAGCTGATTGGGGTTCTGTCCAGCGCGCGGGAGGACGGGAAGATCCGGGCGCAGGGAGCAAGCCCGGCGGTAAAAATCATCTACATTCTGTACTTTATCGTTCTGACAGCGCTCTGCACAAACGCATTTTTTCTGTATTGCATGTTGGCTCTTTGCCTTGCGCGGTATTGTTTTCTTCCTGCGAAAAAGCTCGGAAGAATTCTTCGAAGCGGGATAACTGCAGCGCTTCTGAGCATGCTGATCCTTCTCCCGGCAGTTTTTCTCGGACAGCCGTCGACAATGCTCACGGTTTCCCTGAAGGTGTTTCTCTCTGTCAGCATGCTGACGTTTCTGTCGGTAACGACTCCCTGGAACCGGCTGACAGGCGCACTCAGAATCTTTCGTGTACCGAACATTTTTATTTTTACCTTTGATATTACACTGAAATACATTGTGATACTCGGGGACATGTGCGTGAATATGCTGACCGCAATGAAGCTTCGATCCGTCGGAAGAAACAGGGATAAAAGCAGATCGCTGTCCGGCGTTCTCGGGAGCGTCTTTTTGCGTTCGAGGGAGATGGCGGAGGAAATGTACGGCGCCATGCAGTGCAGAGGATTTGAGGGAGAGTATTATTCTATGAGGAAAAATCTGTTTGCAGGAAGAGACGTGCTGTATATTTTTCTGATGGCGGCAGTGACCGCAGGATTTCTCTTTCTGGAAACAGCAGCCTGAACGATTTATGACAGATACGAAATAAAAAAAGGAACAAATAGATGAATGATACATTATTACAGCTGAAGGATATCTGCTATGCGTACGAGGATCATATTGCGCTGCGGTATATCAATCTTGAAATCCGGAGAGGAGAAACCATCATTCTGGAGGGCGCGAACGGAAGTGGGAAATCCACGCTTCTGAAGCTGATCAATGGTCTTGTTTTTGCAAATGAGGGGAGCTACCTATTCGAGGGAAGAGAAATTTCCGAGGAGAGCCTGAAAAATAATAAATTTGCGAAGTGGTTTCACCAGAAAATCGGCTTTGTCTTTCAAAACTCCGATATACAGCTGTTCTGTTCAAATGTCGAGGAGGAAATCGCTTTCGGACCTCTGCAGATGGGATTGGATGAGGAAGCTGTCAGGCAGCGGGTAGATGATGTGATCCGGCTTCTGGATATCGATAAGCTCAGAGACCGGGCACCCTATCATTTGAGCGGAGGCGAGAAGAAGAAGGTCGCAATCGCCTGTATCCTCTCAATGAATCCGGAGATCCTGGTGCTTGATGAGCCGCTGGCGGGACTGGACCGTCCCGCCCAGGAGTGGCTGATTTCGTTTCTTCTGAAGCTGAAGAAAGCAGGGAAAACGATGATCATCGCGACACATAATGAGGAACTCGCGGAACATCTCGCGGACCGGCATATCTTTTTTAATGAAGAGCATGAAGCCGAAGAGCTTCAGGTGTTTTACCACACACACAGGCACTGCCACGTCCTTCATCCGAAGTCGGAGGAGGAAGAAATGCTTGTGGAGGAGGGAATTGAACACCATACGCACACGGAGGAAGAACTGTCCGGAGATCTGTGATCCGGCGCCTGTTTCAGGATCTGTGCCATTCCTTGAGCTTAAGCGGACACCCGGTACGCGGTCTGAGCTGTTACGGGAGCGGAGCAGGCGGAGTACAGGACAGCAGCTCTGCGTTTGAGCCATCCATGCTAAAGGACGCTTTAGTACTCACGAAGTACCTGAAAAATATAAAATTTCAGGTAGTAGGAGTCGTCTTCCGCCCCAAACAGGATCGGATGATCCGGAGCCTGGGTGCGGAATTCAGCCTGGCGGAGACGGACATGAGCATCTCTGGCTGCCTGTGCAATTGTTTTCGAAAAGAGCTCCTGGTCCATGAAGTGAGAGCAGGAACAAGTCGCAAGGAATCCGCCGTCCTTTACCAGGCGCATTCCCCGGAGGTTGATTTCGCGGTAGCCCTTTGCGGCAGCCTTGATGGAATTCCTTGATTTTGTGAATGCGGGCGGATCCAGGATTACGACGTCGAACTGCCTGCCTTCTTTTTCGAGCTCCGGAAGGAGATCGAAGACATCGGCAACCTGATAATCAATCCGGTCGGCCAGACCGTTGATTTCGGCATTTTTTTGCGCCTGTTCGATCGCCGTATCCGACGCGTCAATCGAGATGACATGCTTTGCGCCGGCAGACGCCGCGTTCAGTCCGAAGGAGCCGGTGTGTGTGAAACAGTCGAGAACCTCTGCGTTCCGGCAGATGGGCCAGATGGCTTTCCGGTTCAGCTTCTGATCCAGAAAGAATCCGGTCTTCTGGCCGTCGCGAACGTCTACTATATAGCGGATGCCGTTTTCTGTGATGCGGACATTTGTGTCAAAGGGAGCAGAGAGGAAACCTTTGATTCTCGGCAGCCCTTCCTTTTCACGCACCCTGGCATCGCTTCGCTCAAAGATGCCGCGAATCCGGATGCCGTCCTCTTTCAGCACTTCGACCAGCGCCTTCAATATGAGATTCTTCAGACGGTCGATACCAAGTGCCAGGGATTCCACGACGAGAACGTCCTCGTATTTATCGACGGTCAGACCGGGCAGACCGTCCGCATCCCCGAAGATGATCCGGCAGCTGGAGGTATCAATCACCTGCTTCCGGTAATTCCACGACGCCCGGACTCTTTCCTTCAGGAGCGCGGGAGTGACCTTCTCGTCCTTTCTTCTTGTAAGCATCCGGATTCGAATCCTTGAAACGGTATTGATAAAACCATAGCCCATAAAATACCCGTCAAAGTCCTGAACGCAGACAATTCCTCCGTTCGTGAAGCTTCCGGCAACGGCGGCAACCTCATTGTCGAATACCCAGAAGCCTCCCTTTTTCAAGGTCCTGCCTTCTCCCTTTTTCAGGGTAACGGATGCGCCTTCTGCCAGATCGCGATCCGATTCTGTATCTATCGTCATGTCAAGTATATTCTCAAGCTGTTGGACTTCTTTGATTTCGCTCATTCTGCCTCCTGTATCTCCGGAAATGAAATATTCTACCGCATGGGAATGCTCTGCCGCCTGGCACAGCTGATTTTGCTTCTGCGTCAATATCCGGGTGCCTTCCATGAACGACCTTCAACTCGCGTGAAATTTTTAAAATGCACCTGAATTTATTCGAATTCTAACATAGGCTATAGTAAATAACAAGCCGTATGAACTGCCCCTTCCATTGAGCGAAGGCTTACCGGAAGGAGGCTTGTTAACCCGGATGAACCCGGATGAAGCATAGATAAAAAAACCTTTTAAAACAGTCTTTGCTATGATATAATCAATTGGAAATACCGGAAACAGGTATGCGAATAACGAGGAGGCAGAAAATGAAGCATATTAAAACATTAAATACAAGAAATCTTCAGAACTCAGTTAAAGACGGCGGATGTGGCGAGTGCCAGACATCCTGTCAGTCTGCATGCAAGACATCCTGCACAGTAGGCAATCAGACCTGCGAGCATGCAGCAAAGTAATTTTTGCATAACCGAACAAGTACAATGATGAGGTGTTCCTGTTCCAGCCGGAGCGGGAACACCTTCTTCTTGTAAGACCAGATGAAAGTTAGGAGAGCATTTTTGATACATTTATATAAAAACAACGGATACAATATCTGCCTGGACGTGAACAGCGGATCGGTTCATGTCATTGATGATCTCACCTACGATGTCCTTGAACGGATGGATCAGGGAAAGAGTGCGGATGAGATCCAGCAGGAGCTTTCCGGAAGATATGATACGTCAGATATCTCGGAGGCAATCAGCGAATGTGATATGCTGAAACGCCAGGGGATGCTGTTTTCAGAGGATTCCTACCGGGGAGCCATCGAGCATTTTTCGGAGCGTCCTACTGTAGTGAAGGCTCTGTGCCTTCAGATCGCTCACGACTGTAACCTCGCCTGCCGCTACTGTTTTGCGGATGAAGGCGAATATCACGGAAAGCGCGGACTGATGTCATACGAGGTCGGACGGAAGGCTCTGGATTTTCTGATTCGAAGCTCCGGAAACCGGCACAATCTTGAGGTGGATTTCTTTGGCGGAGAACCGACCATGAACTGGCAGGTGGTCAAGGACCTCGTTGCATATGGCAGATCCAGAGAGAAGGAATGCAACAAGAAGTTCCGGTTCACACTGACCACGAATGGTGTCCTTGTCAATAAAGAAATCATGGATTTCTGTGACCGTGAGATGGGCAATGTGGTAATGTCCGTGGATGGCAGGAAATCGGTTCATGATCACATGCGCCCCTTCCGCGGGGGAAAGGGCAGCTATGATGTCGTCATTCCGAAGTTTCAGGAATGGGCGGAGAGAAGACATCAGGACAAGTACTATGTAAGAGGAACTTTTACTCATTATAATCTTGACTTTGCGGCGGATGTCCTTTCTCTTGCGGATCTCGGCTTCAAGCAGATTTCGATGGAGCCGGTTGTGGCTCCGCCTTCAGAGGATTATGCGATCCGTGAAGAGGATATTCCGAAGATCTGCGAGCAGTACGACATTCTCGCAAAGGAGATGATCCGGCGCGCGAAGGAGGGAAGAGGCTTCAATTTCTTCCACTTCATGATTGATCTCTCCGGCGGTCCCTGCGTGTACAAGAGGCTCTCAGGCTGCGGATCCGGAGGAGAATATCTGGCAGTTTCCCCTTGGGGAGAGCTCTATCCCTGCCACCAGTTCGACGGCAATCCGGACTTTATTCTGGGAAATGTGGATGAGGGAATTCTCCGTCCGGATCTTGTACAGGAATTCAAGAAGGTAAATGTATATTCCAAGCCGGAGTGCACGGCATGCTTCTCGAGATTTTACTGTTCCGGCGGCTGCGCGGCGAATTCTTATAATTTTACCGGGGGGATCAACGACGTTTACAGAATCGGCTGCGAGCTTCAGAGAAAGCGGGTAGAGTGCGCACTGATGATCAAGGCCGCTCTCGCGGATGACGAGGGCAACACCGAGATGAAGATAGACGGGAAAGATTTATAAAAGATATTGTAACAAGAGGGAAAAAGAGATGAAAAAGAAACAGAGCGTAGCGGTGCTGATTATCACAGCCGTTCTAACAGTGCTTCTCGGATATACGGTAATATTCGGATGGGGAAGCCACCACACAGGAGCAATGAAGAATATCCGGACCGGACTTGATCTTTCCGGAGGCGTCAGCATCACATATGAGGCGACGGAATCTAATCCGTCCGCGGAGGACATGTCGGACACCATCTACAAACTTCAGCAGAGGGTGACTACATACAGCACCGAGGCGAATGTATATCAGCAGGGACTTAACCGGATCAACGTCGAAATTCCGGGCGTCACAAACGCGAATGAGATTCTGGACGCACTCGGAACACCGGGTTCCCTGACATTCCAGGACGGGAGCGGCAACACGGTGCTCGAGGGTACGGATATCGCGGACGCACAGGGTGTATCCACGACGAATCAAAGTACAGGTGCGAGAGAGTATGTCGTTGAGCTGACGATGACAAGCGCGGGAGCAGAGAAATTCCAGAAGGCGACCGCTGCGAACATTGGCAAGCAGATTTCCATTATCTACGACGGTCAGACGGTAAGCTCGCCGACCGTACAGAATGAGATCAGCGGCGGAAAGGCACAGATCACCGGCATGAGTTCTCTGGAGGAGGCACAGAAGCTTGCGTCCTTCATCCGTATCGGTTCTCTGTCCCTGGAACTGAAGGAGGTTTACTCGAACGTAGTCGGAGCGTCTCTCGGTCAGGAGGCACTGACAACGAGTATTACTGCCGGCATCATCGGACTTCTGCTGGTGGCGCTGTTTATGATCATCATTTTCCGGATGTCGGGTGTGGCGGCCGCCTGGGCTCTGGTCATCTTCACCTTCCTTGATCTCGGCTTCATGAATGCCTTTGATCTGACACTTACACTGCCTGGTATCGCGGGTCTTATTCTGACCATAGGAATGGCAGTGGACGCGAATGTCATCATTTACACGCGTGTAAGAGAAGAGCTGGCAACCGGTGTAACCCTCTATCGGGCGCTGAAGGCCGGCTTCCACAAGGCGTTCTCCGCAATTTTTGACGGACAGATCACTACTCTGATCGCGGCTGCTGTGCTTTATATTATGGGAACCGGTACAATCCGCGGATTTGCTACGACACTGGCAATCGGAACAATCCTTTCCATGTTCACGGCTCTTGCGATCTCCAGATGGCTGAGCTACGCATTTTACGGCATTGGAATCCGGAATGTACGGTTCTACGGAACGACGACACACAAGAAAAACTTCCGTTTCGTTGAGAAGAGAGCCGTTACCATGACCATAGGCCTTATCCTGATGATTTCTGTACCGGTCGGCATGATCATGTACAGTGCCAAGGGAAAGCGCGCGATGAATTACAGTCTGGATTTCATCGGCGGAACTGCTACTACGGTTGATTTCGGACAGGAGATGAGTCTGACCGACCTGGACAATAAAGTCGCTCCGGTGGTTTCAAAAGTAACCGGCAACAGCGACGTACAGTTCCAGAAGATATCCGGCAGTAACCAGGTCGTGATCAAGACCACAGAGCTTGATGCCGACGAAAGGCAGGCGCTGAATGATGCCCTTGCCAAGAACTTCAGCACGATCGATGAGTCAAAGATTACAGCAGAGAATATTTCCTCCACGATTTCCGGAGAAATGAGGAGAAATGCGATTCTTGCGGTTATCATTTCCGTTATCTGCATGCTCTTCTATATCTTTGTCCGGTTCCGTGATATCCGTTTCGCATCCAGTGCGGTTCTGGCGCTGTGTCATGATATCCTGGTAGTCGTTGCCTTCTACGTGTGGTCAAGAGCTGCGGTGGGAAGTACATTCATCGCCGTCATGCTTACGATCCTCGGATATTCCATCAACTCGACCATCGTTATCTTTGATCGTGTCCGTGAGAATATCCCGATCATGAGGGGAACCAGCTACAAGGAAATCGTTAACGCGTCCATTACACAGACGCTGACCCGAAGCCTGTACTCCAACATCACAACTCTTATCACCATTGTGGTGCTGTTTATCATGGGAGTAAGCTCGGTGCGTTCGTTTGCGCTTCCGATCATTATCGGTCTGGTAGCCGGCGCGTATTCTTCCATCTTTATCACCGGACCGCTCTGGTACATGATGAAGACCAGGAATGGCAGGAACGATCTTGCACCCGCCACACAGGGAGCGTCAGGCAGGACCGCAGGAGGAGAGAAGAAGGCATCGGGAGATTCTTCGGATGTTCCCGGGACCGGCAGAAAGAAACATGTCAAAAAGGACAGGAGTGAGCTTTCGAGCGTGAAGCCGAAGAAAGGCAGAAACAGAAAGTTCTGAATAATAAAACTCTGAGAGGACGAGAGCGGTGGCTTCCGTCCGACAGCAGAACAGACGGCAGGCATCCGGACAGGGTCCGGGTGCCTGCCTTATTGTAAGGATTGCGGGAGTGCGAAGCACGGAGCAATCCGTAGCTTATACAGTGTGTGGCACGATGTAACGTATGGCCGTTACTGTACACAAACAATCCCCGAAAGGAAAGAAGAATGGAAGAGAAGTGGGTGGTCGCCGCAAAACGGGCGGATTTTAGCGGTATCGGGAAAAGACTTCATCTGGATCCGGTTATCGTGCGGCTGATTCGTAATCGCGATGTCTTTACGGAAAAGGATGATCCGGAAGTCGCGGATAGAAAAATCCGGAAATATCTGGACGGAAGGCTGTCTGACCTGTATGATCCGTCACGCATGAAGGACATGGAGACAGGCAGCAGAGTCATCTTCGACGCAATTCGCGACAGACAGAAGATCCGGATTATCGGAGACTACGACATCGACGGAATCATGTCGTCCTGCATTCTGATCACCGGTCTCAGAAAACTGGGAGCGGATGTGTCCGTGAGAATACCGGACCGTATCCGGAACGGATATGGTCTGAATGAAAGCCTTGTGCGGGACGCTCATGAGGACGGCATTAATCTGATTGTTACCTGTGATAATGGCATCGCCGCGGCAGAACAGATCCGTCTGGCTCATGAACTCGGAATGAAAGCTGTTGTGACGGATCATCATGCCATCCCATTTCGGGAGACGGAGAATGGAGAAACGGAATATCTGCCTCCTCCGGCAGATGCGGTGATCAATCCGCACCGTGCAGATGATTCCTATCCGTTTGACGGTCTCTGCGGAGCAGGAGTTGCATTTAAGCTGGTCTGTTACATGTATGATCAGGCAGATATCGCGAACCGTGAGGAGGAGAAGGAGAAGCTTCTGGAATTTGCGGCGATTGCAACAGTCGGTGATGTGATGGATCTGACAGATGAGAACCGGATTTTGGTGCGGGAGGGCCTGAAACGTCTGCATCGGACTGCGAATCCGGGTCTCTGTGCACTCGCAGAGCAATGCGGGCTGGAAAAGGAGGAAATCGGAACCTATCACATCGGTTTTATCCTCGGACCATGCCTGAATGCGAGCGGAAGGCTGGACAGCGCCGAGCGGGCGCTTCGGATGCTGCTGACAGACAGCCGGAAGGAAGCGGAAGAGCTGGCAGCCGATCTGGTCAGTCTGAATGCCAGCCGAAAGGATATGACGGCAGAAGGACTGGAGACGGCACTCGAGATGGTGGAAAGCTCCGATCTGAAGAAGGACAGGGTTCTTGTCGTATATCTTCCGGAATGCCATCAGAGCCTGGCCGGCATCATCGCCGGACGGCTGAGGGAGCATTACTACAGGCCGGCTTTTGTACTTACCGGTACCGATGAGGTCAAAGGATCCGGACGTTCCATTGAAACCTATTCGATGTATGAGGAACTCTGCAGGGTCCGCGATGTATTTACAAAATTCGGCGGGCACCCCATGGCTGCAGGCGTGTCTCTTCCTGCAGAAAAGGTCGGGGAATTCCGCAGAAGAATTAACGAGGTCTGTACCCTCACTCCGGAGCAGCTGACGCCAAAGACGGTCATCGATGTTGCAATGCCGGTTTCCTACATACGGGAGGATCTGATCCGGCAGATGAAAATGCTGGAGCCGTGCGGTAAGGGGAATAGTCGGCCTGTTTTCGCGGAGAGTCAGATGCAAATTCAGTCGCCTAGAGTATTCGGGAAAAACCGGAATGTGTGCAAGATGAAGCTGTCAGACCGGAATGGATACAGGATTGACGCGGTCTGGTTCGGTGATGCAGACGAGTTCGTCCGCAGCGCATCCGGACGGACGATCTCGGTTACCTATTATCCGGAGATTGATACCTGGCAGGGAAGAAATCGTCTTCAGGTACGTATTCTGTCTTATCGCTGAGGATAATGACTGTTTTATTTACGCGAACAGTGAGCCGCAGCCGAATGCGAAGTATTCGTGTGCGGCGAGCGTCGCGATAGCGAGATAAAACTCGCGCAGCGTGCTTTATCTCGTTACAGAAACAGTAACAAGGGTAACGGCGTCTGTACGTGAGGGCAGTAAATATTGCGGCGGCAGAAATTTGATGTTATACTGAGGTTTACGGTCACCCGAAGAAGACAGAACAGGAGATAAAACAGGATGAAAGAGTTAAAAGATTATGTAACTACAATTCCGGATTTTCCGGAACCGGGTATTATGTTCAGAGATATCACCAGTATCCTTGACGACGCGGACGGTCTGCAGCTTGCCATTAATACACTTCAGAAGTTTCTTGAAGGATTGGATGTGGATGTAATCGCCGGAACTGAATCCAGGGGATTTATCTTCGGTATGCCGATTGCGTATAACCTGCACAAGCCTTTTGTGCTCATCCGCAAGAAGGGCAAGCTTCCGAGGGAGACAATTTCGGAGACCTACGATCTTGAGTATGGTCAGGCGACGATCGAAATCCATAAGGATTCCATCCGGCCGGGGCAGAAGGTCGTGCTTGTCGATGACCTGATCGCGACCGGCGGCACGATCGAGGCAGCCGCGCATCTGGTCGAGAGACTTGGCGGAGAAGTGGTCAAAATGATTTTTGTCATGGAGCTTGCCGGACTTAAGGGAAGAGAGCGCCTGTCAAAGTATGATATTGATTCTGCCATTATTTATGAAGGAAAATAATTTCCGAGGCTGATTTTTGTTTACAGGAGCTTTGCGATAGCGGGGGAAACGTGTGAAAGGCATTTTGCCCCGCTTTTCCGGTATGCGGGGTCTGGAGAACATCATATGGAGAACACGCAGAAATTAAACCCGATCGATAGAGAGAAGCTGCGCAGGGAAGATGAAAAGCTGAAGAAGGATGTGGCAGAGGTTGATGCAAGCCTCAAGACCATGGAAGATTTCTCGTCTCCGGAAAAGCTCTATGAGGAACTGGTCCGGAGCGTCAAAAAATACCATCCTTCTACGGATCTGTCCATGATTGAGAAGGCATACAAGGTTGCGTCGGATGCTCATAAGGATCAGAAGAGAAAATCCGGCGAGCCGTACATCATTCATCCCCTTTGCGTTGGCATCATTCTTGCGGATCTTGAACTGGATAAGGAGTCCATTGCCGCAGGGCTGCTTCATGATGTTGTTGAGGATACAGTGCTTACCAAGGAACAGGTCGCCGAACTTTTCGGCGATGAAGTTGCACTGATCGTAGACGGCGTGACAAAGCTCGGTCAGCTGAGCTATTCGGCGGACAAGGTGGAAGAGCAGGCAGAGAATCTGCGCAAGATGTTCCTGGCTATGGCGAAGGATATCCGCGTCATCATGGTCAAGCTGGCGGACCGCCTGCATAACATGCGGACACTGCAGTATATGCGGCCTGAGAAGCAGCTGGAAAAGGCCAGAGAGACCATCGATATTTATTCTCCCATCGCGCAGAGACTCGGCCTTGCGAAAATCAAGAATGAGCTGGATGACCTCTCTCTGAAATATCTGGAGCCGGAGGCATACTATGATCTTGTGCACCAGATTAATCAGAAGAAATCCGAGCGTGAGGCCTTCGTCGAGGAAATTGTCGAGGAAGTAAGAGTTCAGATTGAAGATGCCGGAATTGAGGCACAGATTTACGGAAGAGCCAAGCATTTCTTCAGCATCTACAAGAAAATGGTCAATCAGCACAAGACGCTGGATCAGATCTACGATCTGTTTGCGGTCCGCATCATTGTGGAGACGGTGAAGGACTGTTATGCTGCTCTCGGGGTTATTCATGAGATGTACACCCCGGTTCCCGGACGCTTCAAAGATTATATTGCCATGCCGAAGCCGAATATGTATCAGTCTCTTCATACGACGCTGATCGGACCGAACGGAACCCCGTTTGAGATACAAATCCGGACCTTCGAGATGCACCGGGTGGCGGAGTATGGTATTGCTGCGCACTGGAAATACAAAGAGGCGTCAGACGGCAAGACGCCGGGGCCTGAACAGGAAGAGGAGAAGTTGAACTGGCTGCGTCAGATTCTGGAATGGCAGCAGGACCTGTCGGACAACAGAGAGTTCATGAGCCTTCTGAAAAGTGATCTGAATCTGTTTAATGAAAATGTCTATGTGTTCTCGCCGGCCGGCGATGTGAAGACACTGCCGGCGGGGTCGTGTACCATTGACTTTGCCTATTCGGTACATTCTGCGGTCGGGAACCGGATGGTCGGTGCCAGAGTGAATGGTAAGCTTGTTCCCATCGAGACCGAGCTTCATAACGGCGACCGTGTCGAGATCATAACCTCGCAGAACTCAAAGGGACCAAGCCGAGACTGGCTGAAGGTCGTGAAGAGCACACAGGCGAAGAACCGTATCAACAAATGGTTCCGGGAAGAGAAGAAGGAAGACAATATTCTCCGCGGGAAGGAACTTCTGACCAGTTATGCCCATTCGAAGGGACGGACGATCAGCGATCTTCTGAAGCCGGCTTACATCGAAAAGGTGATGCACAAGTATGGCTTTCAGGACTGGGATTCCGTTCTGGCAGCGATCGGGCATGGCGGCCTGAAGGAAGGCCAGGTCATGAACAAACTGGTTGAGTGCATGGAGCGGGACCGCAAGATGCAGATGACCGATCAGGATGTTCTGGACGCGGCCGCGGCGAACGCGCAGTCTCAGGATAAGGCAGGTGTGAATGATCCTGAGGTTCTGAAGCACAAGGGCGGGATAACTGTACGGGGCATTCATGACGTCGCGGTGCGTTTTTCCAAGTGCTGCAGCCCGATTCCGGGAGACGAAATCGTCGGATTTGTGACGCGGGGCCGGGGGATTACCATCCACAGGACAGACTGCATCAACATCATGAACCTCCCGGAGGCGGAACGAAGCAGGCTGATCGAAGCGGAATGGGCACCGGAGCAGGACAAGGGAGAGTCTTATTCTGTCAGCATCGTGCTTTACGCGAACAACCGCACGGGACTTCTGGTTGATATCTCCAAGATTTTTACCGAACGCGACATCGATGTATCGGCGATGAATGTGCGGACGAGCAAGCAGGGCACGGCTACCATCGATATGACCTTCCATGTGAGAAGCACAAATGAGCTGCGTGATCTTACCGAGAAGCTTCGTCAGATACCAAATGTTCTGGATGTAGAGCGGCAGAAGGGATGAAAACCTTATTTTATACAGAGCAGGAGAAGATTTATGTCTGAGATGGAAGTACAGAGCATGGTTCTCGGCATGGTCCAGACCAATGTATATCTGGTGAAAAACAAGAAAACCGGCGAACTTCTGGTGGTGGATCCTGCGGACAACCCGGACCGGATCGCCCGGAAAATTGGAGAGATGGACGGGAAGCCGGCGGCTATTCTGCTGACACACGGCCATTTTGATCATATTGGCGCCTGTGCGGCGCTTCGTGCAAAATATGGAATCATGGTGTATGCGGAGGAGCATGAGAGAGAGGTTCTGACGGATCCGACGAGGAATCTGTCTGCCTCCTGGGCCTCTCCGGTAACGGCTGAAGCGGATCGTTATGTGAAGGACGGAGACATTCTGCGGCTCGCAGGTTTTGAGATTCACGTATATCACACCCCGGGACATACCATAGGGAGCTGCTGTTATTATTTTCCGGAGGAGAAAGCGCTGTTCAGCGGCGATACTCTGTTTTGTGAATCCTACGGAAGAACAGACTTTCCAACCGGAAGCAGCCATGATATGGAGGAAAGCGTTCAACGCATTTTGAGAGAAATACCGCCGGATACCGCCGTGTACACCGGCCATGAGATGTTTACGACGATTGCCCGTGAACGGAAGTATAATCCGCTCGCCCGGTGACGGGAAATGAGGTGAAAGGTGCCTGCCAGATTTACGCTGCAGTTCAATGAACGAGAATATGAATACGATGTCTATAACCTGATCCGGGCATTTTTTCCCTTATCAGAGATTACAATATGGTACGAGGGAGAGGAGCGTCCAGAGGGGGATTTTGACGAGGATTTTGTGATCACCTATTACAGAACGTACGTCTCCTTTTCCTATGGCTCGAGGCGGGAGGAATGTTCCCTTTCCGATCCGGATGACAGGATTCATACGAAGAATGAGCTGAAGCGGCTTATCTACAGGACCTTATCGGACGCAACCGGGATTACGCTGCCGTGGGGGGATCTTACGGGTATACGCCCGACAAAGATCGCGATGAAGCTCTTGGAGGAGGGCCGGACCGATGAGGAAATCAGCCGCGAAATGCGGGAGAATTACTTCACATCGGACAGTAAGATCCGGCTATCTCTTTCTGTGATACACAGAGAGAAGGATATCCTCGACCGGATGCACCTCAAGAAGGGCTACAGCCTTTATGTGGGCATTCCGTTCTGTCCGACCATCTGTCTGTATTGTTCGTTCGGCTCGCACCGGCTGGATCTCTGCCGGAAAATGGAGGAGCCGTATTTTCATGCCATGTACCGGGAGCTGGCATTTATTGCTGACGAGATGAGAGATTTTACCCTGGACACGGTCTATATCGGCGGCGGCACGCCGACCTCGGTCTCGGCGGAGCGTCTTGATGAGCTGCTGTCGGTTCTCGACCGGGAGTTTGATCTGCATCACCTGGCAGAATTTACCGTGGAGGCAGGACGTCCGGATACGATCACGGAGGATAAGCTCCGCGTGCTTCAAAAATATCCGGTGAGCCGCATTTCCATCAATCCGCAGACCATGAATCAGAAGACGCTGGATCTGATCGGCAGGAAACACACGGTAGAAGAGACAATCGAGAAGTTCCGGCTCGCGCGCAGAATGGGATTTGACAATATCAATATGGACCTGATCGTCGGTCTTCCCGGGGAGGGAGCAGACGAGGTAAGCCACACGCTGGAGGAGATCCGGAAGCTGGATCCCGACAGCCTCACGATACATTCGCTTGCGCTGAAACGCGCGACGCGGCTGAATCTCTTCAAGGAGGAGTATGAACCAATTTCCTTCCGCAATTCCACGGAAATTATGAACCGCACGCAGGCCTGCGCAGAAGAGATGGGAATGAGCCCCTATTATTTGTACCGCTACAAGAATATGGCGGGAAATTTCGAAAATGTTGGATATGCCAGACCCGGCAGGGAGGGGATCTATAATATTCTGATTATGGAAGAAAAACAGAGTATTCTGGCAGCCGGTTCCGGAGCCTCCACAAAATTTGTTTTTGAGGATGGAAAGCGGATTGAGCGCGCCGAAAATGTAAAGGATCTTCAGAATTATACAGAGCGTATCGAGGAGATGTGCCGGCGCAAGAAAATTGGGATTGATTCTTATCTGAGGCAGTGAATACAAGGTATGAAGAAGAAAGACAGCAAATCCGGTGAAGTGAAGGACGGAAAAAAGGGGAAAGAGAAGAATCCAAAGAAGAAGCATAAGACGCGTGACGGACAGAAAACGTCAGGCAGGCACAAGGTGCATGACAGGCAGAAAACGTCAGACCGGGACAAGACGAAGAACGGGAAGAAAAAAGCGGACATAAAGGCACTGAACGGGCCGAAACGATCTAAGACACAGAACAAGATTTCCGCCTATCACAATACCCGTCATCTGTTTGGCGCAAATATGTCTGAACAGCTGAAACACGGAGAAAATGTCAGCAGTCTTGCGTATGAGGTCGGCCGTGAGCTTGGACTGTCTGATAGGGAGTGCGAAGATCTGATCATCGCGGGATTTTTCCACGATATCGGAAAGGCTCAGATCTCGAACGAGGCGCAGGGAAGGGATTGCATGCTGGTGGAGGAGATGAATTCTGTCCGGCAGCACCCGAAGGCAGGATACGAAATACTGAAGCGTCACGGCTTCTCGGAGGAGATCTGCAGGGAAGTCCTGTACCACCATGAGAATATGGACGGGAGTGGCTATCCGGAGAGCCTGGAGGGGGCCAATATCCCGCTGGGGGCTTGCATTCTCCGTGTCTGTGATGTATTCTGTGCATTGATTCAGGATCGTCCATATCGGAGTGCGTTTCCGCCCGAAACCGCTATGAAAATGATGATTGAAGAAGTGGAAAAGTATAACCTGAAAGTTTTTCTGGCATTCCAGCGGGTTCTGCACAGGAGTCCGGACGGCAGCATTGCCTTGCCTGAGGTACGGCCGGAAGTGAGAGGAGTTTGGAAGAAATTATGAAGCTTACAAAAAAACCTGTGACAGGAATGAAGGATATTCTCCCCCGGGAGATGGAAATCCGCAATTATGTGATTGGTATGATCAACGACACCTATTCCAGATTCGGCTTCACGCCGATCGAAACTCCCTGTGTGGAGCATATTGAGAATCTGAACAGCAAGCAGGGCGGAGAGAATGAGAAGCTGATCTTCAAGATCTTGAAGAGAGGTGAGAAACTGAAGCTGGCAGAGGCGGAATCTGAGGCGGATCTTGTGGACAGCGGACTCAGATATGATCTGACATTGCCGCTTTCCCGCTTTTATGCCAATAACGCGAATGAACTTCCGAGCCCTTTCAAAGCGCTTCAGACCGGAAACGTGTTCCGGGCGGACCGCCCTCAGAGAGGAAGATTCCGTCAGTTCAGACAGTGTGACATTGACATCCTCGGTGAATCCTCGAATCTTGCTGAGATCGAGCTTATTCTTGCCACGACCACACTGCTCGGGAAACTGGATTTCCGGAACTTTACGATCCGCATCAATGACCGCCGCATTCTGAAAGCAATGGCAGCGTACAGCGGTTTTCCGGAAGGATCTTACGACGAGGTCTTCATTATCCTTGACAAGATGGACAAGATCGGGATGGACGGAGTGGAGAAGGAACTTCTGGAATCCGGATATGAAAAAGAATCCGTGGACAAATATCTGGAGCTGTTCCGCATCATCACTCCGGACGCTGCAGGGGTGAAGACGGCAAAGGAAAAGCTGACGGGCTTCCTGGACCCGGAATACGCGGACGGTCTGATCACCATTATGAACAGCGTCGATGCGGTCAAAACCGCTGATTTCCGCATGAAATTTGATCCGACACTTGTGCGGGGCATGTCCTACTATACAGGTCCGATCTTTGAGATCTCAATGGATGAATTCGGCAGCTCCGTCGGAGGCGGCGGAAGGTATGATGAGATGGTCGGAAAGTTCATCGGACAGCCGGTACCCGCAGTTGGTTTCTCCATTGGCTTTGAGCGAATCGTCATGCTGCTTTTGGAGCGCGGCTATCAGGTGCCGGGAACCGCTGTGAAGAAGGCGTATCTCATCGAGAAAAAATGCTCCGGAGAGAAGATTCAGGAGACAGTCCGCAAGGCCATGCAGGAAAGAGCAGAAGGCAAGACCGTGAATCTTCTGGTGATGAAGAAAAATAAAAAATTCCAGAAAGAACAGCTGACGGCAGAGGGATACACAGAAATAGAAGAGATTTATACTGCATAAGCTCTTCGAAAACGCAGACAGGATCGTCACGCGCGAAGCGTGTGAAAGAGACTGGATGCGATTTCGAAGGCAACAGGTATGAGGATGAAGCGCGAAGGCGCGAAATCCGAATACCTGTAGGATTGCGGGAGTGCGAAGCACGGAGCAATCTGTAGCTTATACAGTTATTAAATAAGCTCTTCGAAAACGCAGACAGGATCGTCACGCGCGAAGCGTGTGAAAGAGACTGGATGCGATTTCGAAGGCAACAGGTATGAGGATGAAGCGCGAAGGCGCGAAATC